>NZ_JAAGPC010000148.1:0-21789 GCF_017104595.1 Burkholderia sp. Tr-20390
CGCCGGCGCGCTCGCGGCCGCTTGCGCGGCGCTCGCGGCGGCGGCAGCCTCGGCGGCCTTCTTCGCCGCTGCGGCCGCCTTCGCCTTCTTGCCGCCGCGGTCGCCGTCGATATCGGCCAGCAGGTCGAGTTCCGAAGGCAGGTTGTCCGCCCCCGTCCAGCTCGCCAGGCGATCGCCCGAGAACGTCACGACGAGATCGCGCTGCTGGACGACTGCCGTCGAGCCGCGCTTGAAGTAAAAGAGGTAGTCCCAACGGTCGGCGTGGAACATGTCGGCCAGCAACGGGGTGCCGAGCAACGCGCGCACCTGCTCGCGCGACATGCCGACCTGCAGCTGCGCGGCCTTCTCCTGCGACACGAAGTTGCCTTGCACGACGGTGATCCGGTAGGGGGTGATGCTCTGCGCGATGCGCTGCGTCACGCTGTCGTACGACGAACAACCAGCCAGCGCGGCAACGGCGGCGGCAGCGATGATGACACTCCGCATGCGGCTCCTCTGAAAGTGCGAAAGAGATTCTGGAATCATTTCCCTCACCGTGCAGGCCCGTGTGCAGGCCGCGCGTGTTTCTGGAACGGCGAAAAGCCGGTAACATTGAAGCCCTGCATTGTACTCTAGGGATGCCTAGCCATGACCAATCCGACGGATCTCAAGAATATCGGGCTAAAGGCCACCCTACCGCGCCTCAAGATTCTCGAGATCTTCCAGCAAAGCCCGGTGCGCCACCTGACGGCAGAAGACGTCTACCGGAACCTGCTCAACGAGCAGCTCGACATCGGGCTGGCCACCGTCTACCGCGTGCTGACGCAGTTCGAGCAGGCCGGCCTGCTCACGCGCAGCAACTTCGAATCCGGCAAGGCCGTGTTCGAACTGAACGAAGGCTCGCACCATGATCACCTCGTGTGCCTCGATTGCGGCCGTGTCGAGGAATTCTTCGACGCCGAGATCGAAGGCCGCCAGCAGGCGATCGCGAAGGAGCGCGGCTTCCGGCTCCAGGAGCACTCGCTCGCGATGTACGGTTCGTGCACGACCGAGAACTGCCCGCACCGCAAGCACTGATTCGCGCGCCTCGCGCACGCAGCACGGCCCGGCCGGCATCTTGCCGCCCGGGCCGTGTTCTTTTCGGGATAACGGCGACGCACCGTCGCGTGGGTCGTGCGCCCCAGGCTTTCGAAAACCCTTCGACACGCCCGCCCGGGCGGCCGTCAGGCAGTCGGAGCCGGGCGTTGCCCTTGCGTCAGGCCGCGCAGGCCGGCTCGAACTCGAGCGCCCACGCACGCTCGAGCGGGATCTCGTCGCAATTCGGCTGCGGCCCGCCGCGATCGACGATCACGAAATCGCTGACCGCGTCGAGCGCGAGCAGCGGATGGTGCCAGACGCCCTTCGCATAATTCACGCCCTGCCAGCCTTCCGCGAGGAACGCGCGCATCGCGTCGGGCCGGAACTCGCCGGCCGGCGCGACGACGATCGCGTAGCGCGACACGGCCGCGAGCGGGATGAATGCCTGGCTGCCGTGAGGATGGCGCTCCATCAGCGTGACCGCGACCGGCAGCGCGCGCGGCTGCGCGCGGAACACGCTGACGAGCGGGCGGCCGCCGTCCGCGCATACGTCGATCGTCGCGAGATCGTGGAAGCGCTCGGTCGTGCCGCCGTTGATCGGAAAATGCCGCGCGCCTTCGAGCGCGATCACGTCGCCGAACGGCGCGAACGCTTCGCGCGTCAGGCGCTCGACGCGCAGGATCCGGGATTCGCTCATGCCGTTGCCCTCCTTCAAGCCGGCTCGCCCCACAGACGCAGGCGCGACACGCCGCCGTCCGGGAAGATGTTGAAACGCACGTGCGTGACGGGGCCGAGCGCGGCAAGCTGGTCGAACGTGTGAACGTGGTCCATCTGCAGCTTCTGCTCGCCGAGCAGTTCGGCCCAGAACATCGCCTGCGTGACGAGCGAATCGTCGGTGCCGCCCGCGACCCGAGCGGCCTGCAGCGAGCAACGGTCGGGGAAATTGCCCTTGAAGAACGCGGTATCGACCTCGACGCGCCGGATGATGCCCGGCCGCGCGAGCGCGACGATCGCCCAGTCGTTGCCGGGCTCGCGGCGCCGCCGCGTTTCCCAGCCGTCGCCCATGTTCACGCCGCGCCCCGGCATCAGCATCTGCGACGCCGGGCCGAAGTGCTGGTTGTTCGCCGCCACCAGGTAGCCGCCGTTCTCGATCGCCGCGAGATCGACGAGCTCGCCGGCCGGCACCTGGCGCCAGTCACGCTGCGGCTGGCCGTACACGCGCAGCCGTGCGAGGCCGCCGTCCGGGTACAGGTTCACGCGCAGGTGCGTATAGGGCCGCGCATCGTCGACACTCACGTAGTGATGCGAATTGCCCTGCAGCGTCGTCGCCGGGACGATCGGGCGCCATTCGGCGTCATCAGGCGGCGTGGCGCCTTCGGCGACGCACGCGTCGATCGACGCGGCCGGCGGAAAGTTACCGGTGAAATGGCTCGTATCGAGGTCGACGCCGTGGATCACGCCCGGCCGCGCGAGCCGCACCACGCAGAAGTCGTGGCCGGTCGTGCGCTTGCGGCGCGTTTCCCAGCCGTCCATCCACTTGCCGTGGTCGTCGTACTTGCCGGGGATGAACACGGCCGGCTCGGGATTCAGCATGCGCTCCTTCGGCGCGAAGAATTCGTCGCTGGCAAAGAGCGCCTGCGCCCCGAGACGCGGGTCGGCGAGATTCATGTAACGCCGCGTGAAGGCCGGCGCATTCGGATCGAGGATGGGGGCTGCCATGTCGTCTCCTGATGTTGGATCGCGTGCCGGCGCATCGAGGCGCCGGCCGCATGAATTCGGGTGCGCGGGACGACCAGGGGAAGCCGCCCCGCGCGGGGGTGCGCTCAGAGCGCGTGAGCCTGGTCGCCGGCGACCGGCGCCGCGCGGCCTTCCTCTTCGGCCGGCACGTAGCGCAGCTCGCGATTCAGCACGCGGGTCGCGCGGGCACGATCGATGTCGTTCTCCCACACCGCGACGACCACCGTCGCGACGCAGTTGCCGATCAGGTTGGTCAGCGCGCGGGCGATGCCGACGAACCAGTCGACCGGCAGGATCAGCACGAGGCCGAGTACCGGAATCGCGGGGATCGCCGACAGCGTCGCCGCGAGGATCACGATCGCCGAGCCCGGGATCCCGTGCGCGCCCTTCGACGTGACGAGCGACACGAGCAGCACGACGATCAGGTCATGCGTCGACAGCGGCGTGTTGGTGGCCTGCGCGATGAACAGCACCGCGAGCGTCAGGTAGATCGAGAAACCATCGAGGTTGAACGAATAGCCGGTCGGGATCACGAGGCCGACCGTCGAATCCTTCACGCCCATGTATTCGAGCTTGCGCATCACCTGCGGCAGCACCGCGTCCGACGACGCCGTGCCGAGCACGATCGACAGTTCCTCGCGCAGGTAGCGGATCAGCTTGAACACCGAGAAGCCCGCGAGCCGCATCACCGCGCCGAGCACGACCGTGACGAACACGAAGCAGCTCAGGTAGAACACCGCGACCAGGTAGCCGAGCTGCTTGAGCGACGCGACGCCGTACTTGCCGGTCGTGAACGCGATCGCGCCGAGCACGCCGAGCGGCGCGAGCTTGATGATGAAGCCGATGATCCGGAAGAACACGTGCGACAGTTCCTCGATCAGCGAGTTGACGCGCTGCGCCTTGTCGCCGAGCAGCGACAGCGCGGAGCCGAACAGCACCGCGAACACGAGGATCTGCAGGATGTCGCCCTTCGCGAACGCGTCGATCGCGGTCTCGGGGATGATCTTCATCAGGTAGCCGGCCGTGTCCTTCAGGCTTTCGGCGTTCTTCGCGTACGACGCGAGCGACGACGCGTCGAGCGAGCGCAGGTCGATGTTCATCCCGACGCCCGGGCGCGTGAGCCACGCGAGCACGAGGCCGATGCCGAGCGCGAGCGTCGTCATGATCTCGAAGTAGATGACGGCCTTCAGGCCGACCCGGCCGACCTTCTTCAGGTCGCCCGCATTGGCCATCCCGCTGACCACGACGCAGAACACGATCGGCCCGATCACCATCTTGATGAGCTTCAGGAAGCCGTCGCCGAGCGGTCGCAGCGACTCGGCGAAATGCGGGAAGAACGCGCCGAGCGCGATCCCTAGAATCAATGCGACGACTACTCGGCCAAACAGCGAATTGAGGAATTTCGACACGGCGCTCTCCCGATCCAACGGTTGCAGTTTCGTCTGTTCATACTGGTAAGACCAGTGATGTTATGGTGGATAGTAGGAAGCCGATATAGTCGCGTCAAGGACCGACAAAATAGGGATTTCCCGCCCCTGCCTGCCCTGGTTTCGATGCACCGTGAGGGGCGGATCGTGGCTTTCCCGTAGGCCGGCCATGCACCGCCTGCGTGCGGATTACAATGCCGGTCAGACCGGCCCAAGTTCACATCATGAAAAACGTTCCGCATACCGTGACCGACGCCGCCATCGCGACGATCCGCGACCGGATCGAGGCAGGCGTTTATCCGGTCGGCAGCCTGCTGCCGGCCCAGCGCCAGCTCTCCGAGGAGCTGGAGATCAGCCGCGCGTCGCTGCGCGAGGCGCTGTCGACGCTCGAGGCGCTCGGGATGCTGCGCATCCGCGCCGGCAAGGGCGTGTACGTCGAAAGCGCGCAGGCCACGGCCGCGCATGCATGGCGCTTCGCCGAGCAGTCGTCGCCGCCCGACACGTACCAGATGCGCTACGCGCTCGAAGGGTTCGCCGCGCGGATGGCCGCGCACGTCGTCAGTGACGACGACATCGCGTGGTTCGAGGACAACCTCGCCGACCTGCACGTCGCGCTCACCGAAAACGCGCTCGACGACGCGTCGCAACTCGACTTCGACTTCCACATGCGGATCATCCATCTCGCCGGCAACGCGGCGATCGAATCGGTGCTGCGCAGCAGCGCGGACATCATGAAGGAAAGCCAGCGCATGCCGTTCTACCGGCGCGAGCTGCTGCTGTCGACGTGGCAGGAGCACCGCGCGATCGTCGACGCGCTGATCGCGCGCGATGCGGGCGCCGCCGGCATCGCGATCGAAACGCACATCGCGAACGCCGCGCAGCGCGCGGGCATCTTCTTCCCGACACCCCGCACGTGACGGCCCGGGCGGCCGCCCGTCGCGCGCGCCGCCCGGTCTTGCCGGTCAACTTCCCGACGGATCCCGATACGCGAGCGCACGCTCGATGAACGCACGCGCCGCGACGCTGCGGTACGCGCCCTTGCGCGTGAGCAGCGCGGCCGTGCGCGCGGGCAGCGGCGGATCGATCTCCAGCGCGCACAGGTCGGCGCTCTCGCGCGCGACCGCGTCGGGCAGCACCGTCGCGAGCCGGCCGCACCGCACGAGCTCCAGCACCGCGCTGACCGTATTCGTCTCGATCGCGATCTTCGGCTGCGCGCCGTGTTCGATGAAATACCGGTCGATGCGCTCGCGCGTCGCGAACGCGCGGCTCAGCAGCACCAGCGGCTCGCCGCCCAGCTCGGCCGGCGTCAGCGCGCGACGGCGCCGTGCAAGACGATGCGTGCGGCCCGTCACGAGCGCGAGCGGCTCGTCCCACAGCGGCAGCGCGTCGATGTCCGGCGCACGCGGCGGCATGAACGCGAAGCCCGCGTCGAGCCGGTCGTCGGCGAGCAGCGCCTCGATGCGCGCCTGCGGCATCGCATCGATCGTCAGCGCGACGTTCGGATAGTCGGCATGGAACGCGTCGATCAGCGAGCCGCTCAGGTAGGCCGCGAAGGTCGGCATCATCGCGAGCCGCAGCGACCCGCTGCCGAGATCGGCGACGTCGTGCAGCGCGCGCTGACCCGCATCGAGCTCGTGCAGCGCGGCGCGCGCATGGCGCGCATAGACTTCGCCGAACTCGGTGAGTTGCACCGTGCGGCCCGAGCGGTCGAACAACGGCACGCCGAGCGTGTCCTCGAGCTGGCGCACCTGCTGCGACAGCGTCGGCTGCGACACGTGCAGCGCGTCGGCCGCGCGCGTGAAACTGCGCTGCTCGGCGACGGCCAGGAAATAGCGGATGTGGCGGAGGAGCATGGCGGCCGAGGTATTGGTTTTGCCAATGAAGCGCATAACGATCCAGTCTTGGACGCTATGGCTCGATTCCCGCATCATACGCACATCCGTTCCCGTGCATGACCACTGCCAGCGCACCGGAACGGCTCGCCCGGGCCCGCCCTGCCTCCGCCGCCGCACGACGATCCGCCGCCCGCCCGATCCGGGCCCGGCCGCGATCCGCCCGGCGCGCATCGGCTCACCGCCGAGCCGTCGACGCCGGCCCCGATTTCCGTCACCCCGCGCATCCGACGGCTCCGTGCCGCCGGCCGGCGCCGCTGTTTTTCGCGACCATGGAACCGCATCACGACACCCATCCTCCCCTGACCCGCGCCATGACGCTGCTGTTCGCCTGCGCGTGCGGCATCGTCATCGGCAACATCTATTACGCGCAGCCGCTGCTCGCCGCGATCGCGCGCAGCTTCGGGCGCGCGCCGACCGAGCTCGGCTATCTCGTCACGCTGACGCAGCTCGGTTACGCGGCGAGCCTGCTGCTGATCGTTCCGCTCGGCGACGCGGTCAACCGTCATACGCTGATCGTGCGGCTGCTGATGCTCAACGTCGTCGCGCTGGTCGCGGTCACGTTCAGCACGAACTTCACGATGTTCGTCGTCGCGAACGTCGCGGTCGGCTTCGTCACCTGTTCGACGCAGCTGCTCGTGCCGTTCGCCGCATCGCTTGCCGATGCGCGCTCGCGCGGCCGCGCGGTCGGCACCGTGATGAGCGGGCTGCTGCTCGGCATCCTGCTCGCGCGCGTCGCGGCCGGTGCGATCGCCGACGGGTTCGGCTGGCGTGCGGTGTACGGCATCGCGGCGGTGATGGTGGCGGCCCTGACCGTCGTGCTCGCCGTGAAGCTGCCGAAGGATCGCCGCGATGCGCGCGTCGACTATGCGGCGTTGATGAAGTCGCTCGTCGCGCTGGTGCGCGCACAACCGCTGATCGCACTGCGCTCGACCTACGGCGCGCTCGTGTTCGCGTGCTTCAGCCTGCTGTGGACGGGCCTCACATTCCTGCTCAGCCAGCCGCCGTACAGCTATTCCGAAGGGCAGATCGGCCTGTTCGGCATCGTCGGCGCGGTGGGCGCGCTCGCGGCGACGTCGGCCGGCCGGCTCGTCGATCGCGGCCACGGCAATGCGGCAACGGGGCTGTTCGCGGCGGCCGTGCTCGCGTCGTTCGCGCTGATCGCCGCCGGCGCGCACTCGCTCGCGGCGCTGATCGCGGGCATCCTGCTGCTCGACGTCGGCGTGCAGGGCATGCACATCTCGAACCAGAGCGTGATCTATGCGCTGGCCGGCAACGCGCGCAGCCGCGTGACGACGATCTACCTGACGAGCTACTTCATCGGCGGCGCATTCGGGTCGTTCGCGGCGAGCGTCGCGTACGGGATCGACGGCTGGCGCGGCGTGTGCATCGCGGGCGCGGCGCTTGCCGGCGTGCTGATCGCGCTGTGGCTCGCGTCGCAGCGCATCGGCATGCGGCAGGTCACGCAGTAACGCAGTAGCGCGTGTTCGCCGCACGACGAAAAAAGGCACGCCGCGCAAATCGCGGGCGTGCCTTTTTCATGACGTCGAGTCCGTCCGTCGCGCGCTAGCGCGTGATCGTCACGCGGCCTGGTCCGCGAAGTCGATCAGCACCTTCATCGCGCGCTGCCGGTCACCGGCCAGTTCGAACGCGAGGTTCGCATCGCGCATCGGGAACACGCGCGTGACGGCCGGGCGCAGGTCGACGCGCCCCGCGTTGATCAACTGCACCGCGAGCGCGAATTCCGCATGAAAACGGAACGACCCGCAGATCGACAGCTCCTTCGCGACCACGACGTTCTGCGGCAGGCTGACATCGCCGCCGAGCCCGAGCTGCACGACGACCCCACGCGGACGCATCACGTCCAGCCCGTCACGCAGCGCGCGCGCATTGCCCGAACACTCGATCATCACGTCGAACGTGCCCTTGTCGGCGCCGTAGCGCTCGACCCAGCCGGCATCGGCCGCCGCATTGATCGTGCGGTCGGCGCCGAGCGCGCTCGCCACGGCCAGCGGCGCCTCGACGACGTCGGTCGCGACGATCTCCGCCGCGCCGTGCACGCGCGCCGCTGCCACCGCCAGCACGCCGATCGGCCCGCAGCCCGACACCAGCACGCGCTTGCCGATCAGCGGGCCCGCGCGCGACACCGCATGCAGCCCGACCGCGAACGGTTCGGCGAGCGCCGCGAGCGACAGCGGCACGTGGTCGGCAACCTTCACGCACTGCACCGCGTCGCACACGAGCGCGTTGCGGAACGCGCCCTGCACGTGCGGCATCCGCATCGCGCTGCCGTAGAAGCGCATGTCGAGACACTGATTCGGCAGCCCTTCGAGGCAATAGCGGCACGCGCCGCACGGCCGGCTCGGATTGACCGCGACACGATCGCCGACCTTCACCGACGTCACGTCCGGCGCCACTTCCGCAACCGTGCCGGCGACCTCGTGGCCGAGCACCATCGGCTGCTGCAGCCGGATCGCGCCGAAACCGCCGTGCCGGAAGTAATGAAGATCGGAGCCGCAGATGCCGCCCATCGCGACCTCGACGCGCACCTGGCCCGGGCCGATCTCGCCCGCGTCCTGCTCTTCGACCCGCAGGTCGTTCGGCCCGTGGATCACGACACACATGCAACGCATACGCATGACAGCCTCCTTGTCAGACGGCACTGGTCAAGCCGCCGTCGACGAACAGCGTCTGGCCGTTCACGAAATCGGATGCGGCCGACGCGAGGAAGATCGCCGCGCCGCACAGTTCGTCGACGCGCCCCCAGCGGCCGGCCGGCGTGCGCTTGCACAGCCAGTCCGAGAACGCCGCGTCGTCGACCAGCGCGCGGTTGAGTTCGGTTTCGAAATAGCCGGGCGCGAGGCCGTTCGCCTGGATGCCGTGGCGCGCCCAGTCGGCGCACATCCCTTTCGTCAGCATCCGCACCGCGCCCTTGGTCGCCGCGTACGGCGCGATCGTCGGCCGTGCGAGCTCGCTCTGCACCGAGCAGATGTTGATGATCTTGCCGCGGCCGCGCGCGATCATGTGCCGCGCGACCGCCTGCGCGACGTTGAACACGCCGTCGAGGTTCACGCGCATCAGCGCATGCCAGTCGTCGGGGTCGAACGCGTCGAGCGGTGCGCGGCGCTGGATGCCCGCGTTGTTCACGAGGATGTCGATCGCGCCGATGCGCGCCTCGACATCGTCGATCGCCGCGCGCACCTGCGCGTGCTCGGCGACGTCGAATACCGCGTAGTCGGCCGTGAAGCCTGCCTCGCGCAGATGCTGCACGAGCGCTGCGGCCTTCTCCTCATTGCGATCGTTGATGACGATCGCCGCCCCCGCTTCGGCCAGCCCGCGGGCGAGCGTCAGCCCGATCCCGCGTCCGGAACCGGTAATCAGTGCGCGGCGGCCGTCGAGGCGGAACCGTTCAAGCGCGTCGGTCATGCGTGTCTCCTCGTGCCAGTCGAGCCGGCGGCCCATCGCAGCCGGTCTCGCGTTGACGATATCTTCGGCTGCCGGCCGGGCGCCGCGCCAATGGTCTTTTTTGATCCGGTTATCATGAAACTTGATCACCGCCCTCGCCTGCCCGCCGCCCATGGAACTCAAGCAATTGCGCGCCTTCGTCACGCTCGCGGAAGAGCTGCATTTCGGGCGCGCCGCGCAGCGCCTGTTCATCGTGCAGCCCGCGCTGAGCATGCAGATCAAGGCGCTCGAGGAAGAACTCGGCGCGCGCCTGTTCGAGCGCGACCGGCACAAGGTCGAACTGAGCGATACGGGGCGCGTGTTCCTGCCCGAGGCGCGCGCCACGCTGCAGCAGGCCGCGCGCGCGGAACAGATGGCGCGGCTGTCGAGCCGCGGCGAGATCGGCACGCTGCGGATCGCGTTCGTGTCGTCGGTGCTGCCCGTGCTGCTGCCGGCCGTGCTGCGCACGATGCGCGAGCGCTATCCGCTGATCACGCTCGAACTGAAGGACCTGCCGACGCCCGACCAGATCGCCGCGCTGCGCGACCGGCGGATCGATTTCGGGATGATCCGGCTGCCGGCCGTGTATGCGGGCATCGACACGCGCGTGGTGCTGGAGGAAGGTTTCGTCGTCGCGCTGCCGCTCGACCATCCGCTCGCCGCGCACGATGCGATCGCGCCGGCCGCGCTGCGCGGCCAGCCCGCGTTCGTGCTCGCGCGCCGCTACGCGCCGGGCTTTCACGACGACATGCTGCTCGCGCTGAGCCGCGCGGGCACGACGCTCGAGATCGCGCGGGAGTTCGGGGAATTCACGACGATGCTCGCGCTCGTCGCGGCGGGAATGGGCATCGGGTTGATTCCTGCAGAAGCCGCCAGCGCGCTGCCGCCGAACGTACTCGCGCGGCCGCTCGACCTGGCCGGGCACCGCACCGGCATCGGCCTCGCGTGGACCGACCTCGACAGCCCGCTGAAGCGCGCGTTCGTCGCCGCGCTCGAGCAGGTGACGGCAGCATCGAGCCATAACGACGGGCAATGAAAAAGCCCGGCCGGAAAACCGGGCCGGGCTCGTTCGCTACGCAGGCCGCCTCGCAGCGGCCGCGCAACGTGCGGGATTACTTCGCGTTCGCGAACGCGACAGCCGTATCCAGCATGCGGTTCGAGAAACCCCACTCGTTGTCGTACCAGCTCGACACCTTCACGAGGCGGCCCGACACCTTGGTCAGCGTCGCGTCGAACGTCGACGAAGCCGGGTTGTGGTTGAAGTCGATCGACACCAGCGGTGCGTCGTTGTAGCCGAGGATGCCCTTCAGCGCGCCTTCCGACGCTTCCTTCATGATCGCGTTGACTTCCTCGACCGTCGTGTCGCGCTTCGCGATGAACGACAGGTCGACGATCGACACGTTGATCGTCGGGACGCGGATCGCGTAACCGTCGAGCTTGCCGTTCAGTTCCGGCAGCACGAGGCCGACGGCCGAAGCAGCGCCCGTCTTCGTCGGGATCTGGCTGTGCGTGGCCGAACGCGCGCGGCGCAGGTCTTCGTGGTAGACGTCCGTCAGCACCTGGTCGTTCGTGTACGCGTGGATCGTCGTCATCAGGCCGGTTTCGAGGCCGATCTTGTCGTTCAGCGGCTTGACGAGCGGCGCGAGGCAGTTCGTCGTGCACGATGCGTTCGAGATGACGGTGTGCTCGGCCTTCAGCACGTCATGGTTCACGCCGTAGACGATCGTTGCGTCGACATCCTTGCCGCCCGGTGCCGAGATGATCACCTTCTTCGCGCCGCCCTTCAGGTGCGCGCTGGCCTTTTCCTTCGTCGTGAAGAAGCCCGTGCATTCCATCACGACGTCGACGCCCAGCTCGCCCCACGGCAGTTCGGCCGGGTTGCGGTTCGCCAGCACGCGGATCTTGTCGCCGTTCACGACGAGGTAGTCGCCGTCGACCGACACTTCACCCGGGAACTTGCCGTGCGCGGTGTCGTACTGGGTCAGGTGCGCGTTGGTCTTCGCATCGCCCAGATCGTTGATCGCGACGATCTCGATGTCGTGCTTCTTGCCGTTCTCGTAGAACGCGCGCAGCGTGTTGCGGCCGATGCGGCCGTAGCCGTTGATTGCGACGCGAATCGTCATGGTCTATCTCCTGATGGCTGAAAAAATTCGTTTCGTGCAGCTTCACGGTGCGACGCGCGCGAGGGGTGGCGCGCGTCGCGTCTGTCTCTTTAGGCCAGCACGGCCTTGGCGGTCTCGACGACGTGCTCGACGGTGAAGCCGAAGTACTTGAACAGCACGCCGGCCGGCGCCGATTCGCCGAACGTGTCGATCCCGACGACGCCGCCTTCGAGGCCGACGTACTTGTGCCAGAAGCTCGTCACGCCCGCTTCGATCGCGACGCGGCGCACGCCGTGCGGCAGCACGCGCTCACGGTATTCGGCGTCCTGGCGGTCGAACACGTTGGTCGACGGCATCGACACGACGCGTGCCGCGATGCCTTGCTGCGCGAGCGGCTCGACGGCCTTCATCGCGAGTTCGACTTCCGAGCCCGTCGCGATCAGGATGATCTTGCGCGCGACGATCTCTTCGTCCCAGTCCTTCAGCACGTAGCCGCCCTTCTCGATGTTCGCGATCTGCGCATCGGTACGCGGGTTGAACGCCAGGTTCTGGCGGCTGAAGATCAGGCTCGACGGACGGTCGGCGGCGACCGCGTGGGTCCAGGCGACGGCCGTTTCGACCGTGTCGGCCGGACGCCATACGTCGTGGTTCGGGATCAGGCGCAGGCTCGACACGTGCTCGATCGACTGGTGCGTCGGGCCGTCTTCGCCGAGGCCGATCGAGTCGTGCGTGAACACGAAGATCGACGGCACCTTCATCAGCGCGGCCACGCGCAGCGCGTTGCGGCTGTAGTCGGAGAACGTCAGGAACGTGCCGCCGAACGGCTTGTGGCCGCCGTGCAGCGCGAGGCCGTTGATCGCGGCGCTCATGCCGAATTCGCGCACGCCGTAGTTGATGTGGTTGCCCAGCTTGACGCCCGGGCCTTCCGGATTCGCACGGACGGCCTTCGATGCCTTCCAGTTGGTCAGGTTCGAGCCGGTCAGGTCGGCCGAGCCGCCGAGCAGTTCGGGCAGCGCGGCAGCCAGGCCTTCGATCGCCTGCTGCGACGCCTTGCGGGTCGCGACCGTCTCGCCGCGCTCGTTCGCGCCGGCGATGATCGCCGCAGCCTTTTCGGCCCAGTCGGCCGGCAGCTGGTTGGCCATCCGGCGCTCGAATTCGGCGGCTTCTGCCGGGAATTTCGCGCGATAGGCCGCGAACGTCGCGTCCCATTCGGACTCGGCGCGCTTGCCGGCTTCCTTCGCGTCCCATGCCGCATAGACTTCCTGCGGAATCACGAACGGCTCCCAGGTCCAGCCGAGTGCCGCGCGCGTCTTCGCGATTTCTTCCGCGCCGAGCGCCGCGCCGTGCACGTCGTGGCCGCCGGCCTTGGTCGCCGCGCCCTGGCCGATCACCGTCTTGCAGCAGATCAGCGTCGGCTTGTCCGACAGCTTCGCCTTCGCGATGGCTGCGTCGACCGCGTCGACGTCATGGCCGTTCACGTTCGGGATCACGTTCCAGCCATAGGCTTCGAAACGCTTCGGGGTATCGTCGTGGAACCAGTTCACGACGTCGCCGTCGATCGAGATGCCGTTGTCGTCGTACAGCGCGATCAGCTTGTTCAGCTTCAGCGTGCCGGCGAGCGAGCAGGCTTCGTGCGAGATGCCTTCCATCAGGCAGCCGTCGCCGAGGAACACGTACGTGTGGTGATCGACGATCTTCGCGCCGTCACGGTTGAACTCGTCGGCCATCAGCGCTTCGCCGAGCGCCATGCCGACCGCGTTCGCGAGACCCTGGCCGAGCGGGCCGGTGGTCGTCTCGACGCCCGGCGTGATGCCGTATTCCGGGTGGCCCGGCGTCTTCGAGTGCAGCTGGCGGAAGTTCTTCAGCTCTTCGATCGGCAGGTCGTAGCCGGTCAGGTGCAGCAGCGAGTACAGCAGCATCGAGCCATGGCCGTTCGACAGCACGAAGCGGTCGCGGTCTGCCCAGTGCGGGTTCGTCGGGTTGTGCTTCAGATGGCGCGACCAGAGCGCGACGCCGATTTCGGCCATGCCCATCGGCATGCCGGGGTGGCCGGAGTTCGCTTGCTGGACGGCGTCCATTGCGAGCGCACGGATCGCATTGGCCATCAGGGTGGTGGAGGCGGGAGACGAAGTCGTCATGTCGAGTCCGGAGAACGAGTCGAGGAAACGGGGGCACGGCGGCATCCGGAAGCTCGAGCGTCAATCGTTCCCGGCGCGCGGTGCGGCGCCTGACGGACGCGAAGCGGACGGAGCCTACGGACGGGGCTGCAAAGCTCGTCATTTTAACAGATGGGCTGACATTTCCCTTGTCGGCGAGTAGTGTTCCGGCACGGTTTTCCGTCAAACCGCCCGCCTCCTATAATTCAGACGTCGGAACTGCCAGCCCTGAGTGGCCCGCCCGTGAGCACGACTCTACTTTTCCACCCTACGCCCGACTCCGCCTACGGCTTCCCGAACGCCCGGCGGCTCGCGCACGTCGCGTCGCCGCACCAGCAGATCGAGGTCTGGGAAACCCCGCAGCTCGGCCGCCTGTTCACGCTGGACGGCCGACCGATGACGTCGGTCGGCGACGAGTACGTCTATCACGAGTGCATGACGCACCCGGCCGCGCTCGCGCATCCGTCGCCGCGCAAGGCGCTCGTGCTCGGCGGCGGCGACGGCGGTGCGGCGCGCCAGCTGCTCAAGCACGCGTGCATCGCGCGGATCGTGATCGCGGAACTCGACGACGAGGTGGTCGGGATGGCGCGCCGGTATCTCGACGACGTGCACCAGGGTGCGCTCGACGACCCGCGCGTCGAGGTCGTGATCGGCGACGCCGCGCATTTCGTCGAGTCGACCGTCGAGCATTTCGATCTCGTCGTGTTCGACCTCACGCCGCCCGATTCACCGGCGGCCGGCCTCTATACCCGCGCGTTCTATGCGCGGCTCAAGCGGATCCTGACGCCGTGCGGCGCGATCTCGATGCATCTCGGCTCGCCGGTGTTCCACGCGGCGCGCATCGCCGCGCTGCTCGACGACCTGCGCGCGAGCTTCGCGGTCGTCGATCCGCTGTCCGCGCACGTGCCGCTGTACGGCTCGCAGTGGCTGATGGCGATCGCGAGCGACACGCTCGACGCGGCCGCGCTGTTCGCACACGACATCGACGAACGGCTCGCGGCCCGCCGCGTCCAGGGCTTGCGCTACTACGACGCGCGGCTGCATGCGTCCCTCTTTGCCCTGCCGCGCGCGCTGCGCGATACACTGGGCGTTCGCCGCTGAACGTCCGCGCGGCCGCCTCGCTTCCGTTTTTCCATCGCGTCCCAGCAGGATTCGCGATGCATGGCACCGGGGCGGAACGTCCTGGACGCCGTGCCGCCCCCTGAACGAACGCCCGGGCATGGAATCAGAACACGTGCCCAAGCGCCCCCACAGGAGATTTTCATGACCGATCCACGTCCGGCCAACGTGCCTTGGTTGACACCCTACCTGGTCGTACGCAACGCGCGCGCGGCCATCGAGTTCTTCAAGGCCGCATTCGGCTTCACGGTACGCGACGTGCACGACGAAGACGGCGCGATCATGCACGTCGAGATGGCCTATCACGGCCAGTTGATCGTGATGTTCGCACCCGAAGGCGCGTTCGGCTCGCCCGCGCTCACGCCGAAAAGTGCGAACGCCACCGCGCCGCAATCGTTCTACCTGTATGTCGACGACGTCGACGCCACCTGGCAGCGCGCGCTCGACGCGGGCGCGAAGTCGCTGAGCGCGCCGCAGGATCAGTTCTGGGGCGACCGGTTCGCGCAGATCGAGGACCTCGACGGCTACCGATGGGCGCTCGGGCGCCGTCTCGACGCATGACCCCAACCGTTACACGCATGAACGAAGCCACCACCACCGCGGCCGTGCCGCGCTTTTTCGTCGACGCGGCCCTGCGCGCCGACGCCACGCTCGCGTTGCCGGCCGAGGTCGCGCG
Organism: Burkholderia sp. Tr-20390; assembly: GCF_017104595.1. NCBI lineage: Bacteria > Pseudomonadati > Pseudomonadota > Betaproteobacteria > Burkholderiales > Burkholderiaceae > Burkholderia > Burkholderia sp. Tr-20390. Next base: position 15,610 of record NZ_JAAGPC010000148.1, read on the forward strand.
CCACGCACAGGTGCTGCGCCTGCAGCCCGGCGACGTGCTCGCGCTGTTCGACGGCACCGGCGGCCAGTACCGCGCGCGGCTCGTCGAGATCGACAAGCGCAGCGCGCTCGCGCAGATCGACACGTTCGAACCGGCCGAGGCCGAGCCACCCTATCGCGTGGCGCTCGCGCAAGGCATCGCCGGCGGCGACAAGATGGACTGGGTGATCGAGAAGGCCGTCGAGCTCGGCGTGACGGCGGTCGTGCCGCTGTCGACCGCGCGCGGCGTCGTGAAGCTCGCCGGCGAGCGCGCGGACAAGCGCGTCGCGCATTGGCGCGGCGTCGTGCGCGCGTCGTGCGAGCAATGCGGGCGCAACCGCGTGCCCGACGTCGCGCCGGTCGCCGGCTTCAACACCTGGCTCGATACGCTGCCGGTGACACCGGTCGACGGCGAACTGCGGCTGCTGCTGTCGCCGCGCGCGAGCATCCCGTTCGCGTCGCTGCCCGACACGCCGCCCGCTGCAACCGTCACGCTGCTGATCGGGCCGGAAGGCGGGCTGTCGCCCGACGAGGAACACGCGGCCCGCGCACGCGGGTTCACCGCGCTGTCGCTCGGGCCCCGCGTGCTGCGTACCGAGACGGCTGGCGCGGCCGTGCTCGCGGCGCTTGCGGCGCGCTGGGGCGGGTGGTGACGGGAAGTCGTGCCGCCGCAAGACGGCGCGACACGCCCTGACCGCACGCCAGCCGCTGCGCGATACGCGGCCGGCATCGCCGCTGGAATGCGGCCCGTCGCGACGCGGCGGTCTATCGCAACTTACTTGTCGCTCGACGAGCCATGCGGCATCGCTTCTGACAACGCATCGAGCACCGGCGTCAGCACGTCTTGCGGGCTGCCGGTCGTCCAGCCGCCGTCGAGGCTGTAGACATCGATCTTGCCCGTCACGGGGTACGTAACCGGCGCTGCGTCCAGCACCTTCGCCATGCCGGAGAAGATCTTCTGAAACGCGACGATGCGTGCAGCGTCGTTCTTCAGCCGACGACCGTCGCCAAGCTTTTCCGCCAACGCCTCTCCGCCGGGCCTTGCATCCGGGACGCGGCACGCAAACTCGACCGTCGCGATCGTCTCGCCCTCGCGAGCCGAGTTCGGTTGCTGCGACGACCCGGTTGCCTTGCACTCCGAGCGATTGAGCGCACGCAGATACGCAGCGACGGCCCCTTCGACGGATGGGCGCAGCGCAGCGCTCACCTTCGGCGGCATCGGCTCCAGCATCCCGTCGGCCATGTCCTTGCGCATCGAATCGCCCATCTTCGACAGAACGTCGACGTTGAGCGCGTCCTTGCCGCCGTAACTCGCGCGCACCGCATCGTTGAACTCGCGGGCTTTCGACACATCGCCGTTGACGAATGCGCCGATGTAAAGGTCGACGGTCTGCTCGGGCGTCAGCGGCGCCGCATGCACGGCGCCCGCCGCGACCAGCAGGGGCAGCACGACGGCGCGTGCGGAACGGGAAATATTCATGGGAAGACAGCCCTCTCTCGATGGTTTGTTTTGTACGCCCGATGCGGCGGCTGCCGCGACCGGGCCGACCGAGATTGTCTCGAAAAAAAGTGCCGGATGAAAGGCCGATTCAGCGGGCCACACGCCGTTCCGGCCCGCACGCATCGCGCAGGCGCAAAAAAGCCCGCTCGAAGCGGGCTTCCGAAGGATGATTCGCCGAATCGGCCGCTGGCCGACGTGCGCTTACGCGAACGAGTAGAACACGCGGAACGCGACCTTGCGCTCGGCCCAGAATTCGGCCGCCTCGCGGAACACGTCGAGCAGCGTCTCGCGCCCTTCCTTGTCGAACTTCTGCGCGATCGGCAGCCCTTCGAGGACGATCACGAAACCGGGCTGCGCGCCGGCCTTCGCGACGAGGTCGGTCAGGGAGTCGTACAGCGCGTCGTAGTTCTTCCCGAAATGCTTGGGGAACAGGAACGACGTCGCGATCGTTTCCATCACTTCCTGCTTCGACTGCGCGGCGCCGCAAAACGCATACAGGAAATGCTGGCCGAGCCGGCCGGCTTCGTCGGCAAGATCCTGCACGCGGAACGCGCGGATCGACTGCACGAGATTGGGTCGCACGGTCGTGAAAAGGCTCATAGGCTCCTCGTTCGATGAAAGCCCGGGCTCGGCTTCCTGTTGCTCCGGCGTGCTGCCAGCCTGCGCCGCCGCGTGCAGTTGGATCACGCGCTGAAACAGATTGCCGTCGCCGGCCGCGAACAGTTCCGCCGCCGCCGTTTCGTGCGCGTAGATGGAGTCGCTCATGCCATTCGTCCCGAAGTCATTCAACAATACGTTTAAAACTGTTGTAGTGGTCGCCCGTGTAATAACAGTTGTCGATCCGGCGCAATGGCCCGCCACAGACGATCCGGCGCGCCCCGCGATTGCGGGCACGCGGCGTCGGCACCGTGTATTCATGGTAGTAGCCGCGCTTCGCTTTTGGCAGGATCCGCTCGCGGTTGCCAAACACGACGCCGTCTTTCTCGTACGGATACGGACCGCCGGCGCCGATCAGGCCCAGCGTGGTCACGGCCTCGCGCGGAAGACGGGCGGTCGGAATCGTATCGAGCCCGCTCGCCGCCACGTCGGCCGGAACGGCCTCCCGTGCGTAAGCGGCGGAAACCAGACTGCCCGTCGGCGTGCCGACGATACCCATCGCGAACATCGCGAAGACGGACGCGAGCGCGCCGTTGCGGAGCCACTTGCGTGCCATGAACCAGGGTTCCCGCTGTTAAATCAAGTAGTTGACGACCAACAAAGGCGTTAGCGTAGCGTTATTGGCCGCGCGAATCAATGTCCGTTTGGGAATCGAAAGGCCAGTGATACCCGGAATGGCGCATTTTTTACCGAAATCACACTACATTTATCTTTCATGAGATAAAATACGGGCGGCATCTCTGGCATGGCAAGACTCTGCCTCCTTGCCACGCCGGCTACGCTGAGTGGAGAGAGATGCTGATGTTGCTTGAGGGAAGCGCGTTTGCGCCCTGCCCGCGGCGTGCCCATTGCGGGCACGCCTCTTTTTGCTTTTGTTTACAATTTCGCCCGACGCGCCACGCCGGTTCGACCGGCCTGGCGCGTTCGTTTTGGCTCAGCGCGTGGCGTTCACGTCGGCGACCAGCAGCGCCGCCATGTTGACGATGCGGCGAACGGTCGCCGATTCGGTCAGCACGTGCACCGGCTGCGCCGCGCCCAGCAGGATCGGCCCGATCGCGATGTTGTTGCCCGCGGCCGTCTTCAGCAGGTTGTACGCGATGTTCGCGGAGTCGATGTTCGGCAGGATCAGCAGGTTCGCTTCGCCTTCCAGCGTCGATTCCGGCAGGATTTCCTTGCGCAGCGCCGCGTCGAGCGCGACGTCGCCATGCATCTCGCCGTCCACCTTCAGCTCGGGCGCACGTTCCTGCAGGATCGCGAGCGTATCGCGCATCTTCTTCGCAGAAGGGGCGTTGCTCGTGCCGAAATTCGAGTGCGACAGCAGCGCGACCTTCGGCTCGATCCCGAAGCGGCGCACTTCTTCCGCCGCCATGATCGTGATCTCGGCCAGCTCTTCCGGGGTCGGATCGACGTTCACGTGCGTGTCGACGAGGAAAATCTGGCGGCCCGGCAGCACGAGGCCGTTCATCGCCGCGTACACGCTGCAGCCCGGGCGCTTGCCGATCACCTGGTCGATGAAGTGCAGGTGGCGGTGCGTGGTGCTGATCGTGCCGCAGATCATCCCGTCCGCTTCACCCTTCTTCACCAGCATCGAGCCGATCAGCGTCGTGCGGCGGCGCATCTCGACGCGCGCGAGCTGCTCGCTGATGCCCTTGCGCGCCATCATCTTGTAGTACGTCTGCCAGAAGTCGCGGTAGCGCTCGTCGTGCTCGGTGTTGACGACCGTGAAGTCGGTACCCGGCGTCAGGCGCAGGCCGTAGCGCTGGATACGGTGCTCGATCACCGACGGGCGGCCGATCAGGATCGGCTTCGCGAGTTTTTCGTCGACGATGATCTGAACGGCGCGCAACACGCGCTCTTCTTCGCCTTCCGCGAACACGACGCGCTTCTTCTCTTCCGGCGCAGCGCGCGCGATCTGGAAGATCGGCTTCATCGTCGTGCCGCTGTGGTACACGAACTGTTGCAGGTGCTGCTTGTACGCGTCCATGTCCTCGATCGGGCGTGTCGCGACGCCGCCGTCCATCGCGGCCTGCGCGACGGCCGGCGCGATCTTCACGATCAGGCGCGGATCGAACGGCTTCGGAATCAGGTATTCGGGCCCGAACGACAGGTCCTGGATGCCGTACGCGGTCGCGACGATGTCGCTCTGCTCGTGCTGCGCGAGCTCGGCGATCGCGTTGACGGCCGCGATCTCCATTTCACGCGTGATCGTCGTCGCGCCGACGTCGAGCGCGCCGCGGAAGATGAACGGAAAGCACAGGACGTTGTTGACCTGGTTCGGGTAATCGGTGCGGCCCGTGGCCAGCACGGCGTCCGGCCGCACTTCGAGTGCGAGTTCCGGCAGGATCTCCGGCGTCGGGTTCGCGAGCGCGAGGATCAGCGGGCGCTCGGCCATGCCCTTCACCATCTCCTGCTTCAGCACGCCGGCAGCCGACAGGCCGAGGAAGATGTCCGCGCCGTCGATCACTTCGGCCAGCGTCCGGGCTTCCGTTTCGCGGGCGAAACGCTCCTTGTCCGGATCCATCAGCTCGGTGCGGCCCTTGTAGACCACGCCCGCCAGGTCGGTCACGATGATGTTCTCGAGCGGCAGGCCGATGTCGACCAGCAGGTCGAGACACGCGAGCGCGGCGGCACCTGCGCCGGACGCCACCAGCTTGACCTTCTTGATGTCCTTGTTGACGACCTTCAGCCCGTTCGTGACGGCCGCGGCCACCACGATCGCGGTGCCGTGCTGGTCGTCGTGGAACACCGGAATCTTCATCCGCTTGCGCGCTTCGCGCTCGACGATGAAGCAGTCCGGCGCCTTGATGTCTTCCAGGTTGATCCCGCCGAAGGTCGGCTCCAGCGCGGCGATCACGTCCACCAGCTTGTGCGGGTCCGACTCGTTCAGCTCGATGTCGAACACGTCGATGCCCGCGAACTTCTTGAACAGCACCGCCTTGCCTTCCATCACCGGCTTCGACGCGAGCGGGCCGATGTTGCCGAGACCGAGCACCGCTGTCCCGTTCGTGACGACACCGACCAGGTTGCTGCGCGCGGTGAAGCGCGCCGCGTTGAGCGGATTCTCGACGATCTCCTCGCACGCGTACGCCACACCCGGCGAGTACGCGAGCGCGAGGTCGCGCTGGTTGATCATCTGCTTGGTCGGGGCGATCGCGATTTTCCCGGGGGTCGGGAATTCGTGATAGTCGAGCGCGGCTTCGCGGAGTTTGGCTTTGGAGGAGGCTTGGGTAGACATGTGTCTCTTGGCGGGCGGATTAGAATAACTCTTCGACGGCATTGTAGCGCCAATCATCGGCCGCCAGACCGGCGATTCGGGTGCAACAGCCGCGACAAAATTGTACTGAACGGTGCAGGAACGCCGCCGCTCGCCTCGTACAATGCCGTTCCTTCCATCGTTTCGGATCCATCCGCCGTGCCAGCCGCCCTCTCCGAGTTTTCGCTGATCGAACGCTTCTTCACGCGCCGCGCCGCGCAGGGCGCCCGTGCGTCGACGCTCGGCATCGGCGACGACTGCGCGTTGATCACGCCCCGATCCGGGAAATTGCTGGCCATTTCGACGGACATGCTGGTGGAAGGCCGCCACTTCTTCCCCGACGTCGCGCCCGACGCGCTCGGCCACAAGACGCTCGCGGTCAACCTGTCCGACCTCGCGGCGATGGGCGCCGAGCCGCGCGCGTTCACGCTCGCGTGCGCGCTGCCGCGGGCCGACGCCGCGTGGCTGGAAGCGTTCAGCAACGGGCTGTTCGCGCTCGCCGAGCGCTACCGCTGCGAGCTGATCGGCGGCGACACGACGAGCGGCCCGCTGAACCTGTGCGTGACCGTGTTCGGCGAAGTCGCGCCCGACGCGGTACTGCGGCGGGACGCCGCGCGCGACGGCGACGACGTCTGGGTATCCGGCACGCTCGGCGATGCGCGCGCCGGCCTCGGCGTCGCGCGCGGCGAAGTGACGGCCGGCGCGAACGAAGCGGCGGGGATCGGAAGAGCAGACGGCTGAACCGCAGTCAC
>NZ_JAAGPC010000014.1:0-96620 GCF_017104595.1 Burkholderia sp. Tr-20390
GCCGCCGGCCGGGCCGCGTATACATCGCCCGCCGCCGCGGCGGGCTCGCGATGAAACGCGAACGCCAGCGGCACGCGCGCCGAGCGCATCCCGTGCCGCATCGCGACGCCCGTTTCCGCCGGCCCGACGAACAGCATGCCGTCGTCGGCCAGACGCGCGTCGAGCGAGCGGATCACGCGATCCTGCGCGTCGCGATCGAAGTAGATCAGCACGTTGCGGCAGAACACGAAATCGTAGCGAATGCCGGTATCCACGGCCGGTTCGACGAGGTTCGACTGACTGAACTGCACGCACGCGCGCACGCGCTCGTCGAGCAGCCAGCCATCGCGGGTCGGCGTGAAGTGCCGCGCGCGAAACTCCGTCGCGGTGCCGCGGAACGCATTGCGCCCGTAGCAGCCGAGCCGCGCCTGCTCGATCGCGCGCGTGCTGAGGTCGATCGCGTCGATCGTGAAGCTGGCCGGGTCGAGCCCCGCGTCGAGCAGCGCCATCGCCGCCGAATACGGCTCCTCGCCCGTCGAGCACGGCGCGCTCAGCACGCGGATCACCCGGCCGGGCAGCGCGGCGAGCCGCTCCGTCGCGAGCCGCGCGAGCGTCGCGAAGGCCTCGCGGTCGCGGAAAAACCAGGTCTCGGGCACGACGAACAGCTCGATCAGCGCACGCCGCTCGTCGGCCGATGCGTTGAGCTGCTGCCAGTAGGCGTCGAGCGCGTCCTGCGTGACGGGCGGCCGCGCCGCCGACGGCAGGCGCTCGCCGTCCGCCTGCAGCGCGTGCACGCGTTCCGTCAGCGCGCGGATCAGGAAATCGTTGCCGAGCGAATCGGGGTCGATGCCGGTCTCGCGCAGCAGCCAGCCGCGAAATCGCGATTCGGACTCTTTCATGCGGACTCTCCTCCGTGGCCCGGCAGGCCGTCGAACAGATACAGGCGCGCGACGTCGTCGACCAGGTCGGATACCGATACCTGCTGCACGACGCCATCGGGCGTATTCGCGACGGGCCCGAGCCAGCGCGTGCGTGCGGTCGAGATGCCGCTCGAGCGGAACGCCGCGCGGTCGATCCGCATCGTCTGCGTCGCGCGCTCGACGATCAGCCCGATCGTGCGCTCACCGCCCGCTTCGTCCGCGCGGTAGCGGACCATCACGAGCCGCGTCGAGCGCAGCGCATGGGCGCGGCGCCCGAGCGCCAGCATCGGCACGTCGATCACCGGCACCGGCTGGCCGCCGCGCATCAGCAGCCCGGCGATCCAGTCGGGTGCGCCGGGCACGGCCTTCGTGACCGCGAGCGGCAGCACCTCGTCGATGCCGGCTGCGTCGAGCGCATAGCGCCCGCCATCGAGCTCGAACATCAGGAACAGCGCGTGGGCGCCGTTCTGCGGGTCGGCGCGCGTCACGCGTCGACCTTGAAGCGCGACACGCTGGTGCGCAACTGGTTCGCGACGAGCGTCAGGTCGTCGATCGCCTGCGACGACTGGCGCAGCGACTCGGCCGTCTGTTGCGCAGCCTCCGACAGCTGCGACAGCGCCTGCGTGATCTGCTCGGCGCCGTTCGCCTGCGTCTGCATCCCTTCGTTGACCATCTGGAAGCGCGGCGCGAGCGTCTGCACCTCGGCGATGATCTGCGACAGCTGCCCGCCGACCTGCTGCACGTCGAGCATCCCGCGGCGCACCTCCTCGGAGAACTTGTCCATCCCCATCACCCCCGCCGACACCGCCGACTGGATTTCCTTCACCGTCTGCTCGATGTCGTAGGTCGCCACCGCCGTCTGGTCGGCGAGGCGGCGGATCTCGGTCGCGACGACCGCGAAGCCGCGGCCGTATTCGCCGGCCTTCTCGGCCTCGATCGCCGCGTTCAGCGACAGCAGGTTGGTCTGGTCGGCCACCTTGGTGATCGTCGCGACCACCTGGTTGATGTTCAGCGCCTTCTCGTTGAGGATCGCGAGCTTCGCGTTCACCGAACCGGCCGCGTCCATCACGCTGCGCATCGTCTCGCCCATCCGCGTGAGCCCGCTCTGGCTCACGCCCGCGAGCGTCGCCGACTGCTCGGCCACGCCGGCCACCTCGTTCATCGTGCGCAGCAGGTCGCGCGACGTCGCGAAGATCTCGCGCGAGGTCGCGCCGATCTCGGTCGTCGTGGCCGCGGTTTCGTTCGCGGTCGCCTGCTGCTCGCGCGACGTCGCCGCGATCTCGGCCACCGACGTCGTCACCTGCAGCGACGATTGCTGCGCGCGGGCGACGAGCTCGGTCAGCTCGTCGGCCATCCGGTTGAAGCCCGTCTCGAGCGTGCCGAATTCGTCGCGGCGGCGCAGGTCGAGGCGGCGCGTCAGGTTGCCGGTGCGCATCACGTCGTGCACCTCGACGAGCCGCGCCATCGGGACGGTGACCGAGCGGTACAGCAGGTAGCCGAGCCCGAGCGCGGACAGCAGCATGATCGTCAGCGCGCCGACGAGCACGACTTCCGTGTCCTGCACGGATTCGCGGATCAGCTTCGCGGACTGCTCGGCGAACTTGCGGTTTTCCTGCACCAGCACGTTCGCGTTGCGCACGACCTCGGTCCACGCGGGCAGCACTTTCGCGTACGCGGCGACGGCCTCCTCGCGCGACACGCGGCTCTTCTGCACGGCGTCGTTCAGCAGCGGCACGTAGTGGTCGAACGCGCCGCGGAACGCCGCGAAGCGCTGCCGGTCGTCGTCGCGGAACGTCGTGCTCTGATAATCGACCGACAACGCCTCGACTTCCTTCAGCGCATCGGCGATTTTCGCGAGATCGCGATGCACGCTGTCGGGATCGGTTTCGACGAACGTCGCCTGCTGCAGCAGCATGAACGATTCGTTGACCGAACCGCGCAGCGACGACGCAAGGTAGACGCCCGGCAGCGAGTCGCGCTCGATGCTGACGGCTTCGCTGTTGATCGCGCGCAGTCGCTCGTAGGACACGCCGGCTGTCACCAGCATCAGCACGAACAGCACGCCGAAGCTGAGCAGGATGCGATTGCCGAGCGTCAGCCGGGCAGCGCCGATCGTCGGATGCAGGCTTTCATTGGTCGCGCGGGGCGTCACGGTGGCCATGTTCGTTATGGGCTTTATAAAATCAGCGTTGAAAAAATCCACGCCCGCCGGCGCGCCGGACGGCGCGCCACGAGCACATCAGGGTCTCTCGGGCAGCGCGGCGCCGGCAGGCCGCGCCGCGACATCACCGCTCCGCTTGCGCCGGCAGCCGAAGCGCGACCATGAAGCCGCGCGCCGTATTGCGCATCAGGATCTGGCCGCGATGCCGCGCCGCCGTCGCGCGGACGAACGCGAGCCCGAGGCCGAAGCCGCCGCGCGCCGCGCCGTGCGCGGATTCGAGCTGCACGAACGACTCGGTCGCGGCCGTGCGCTGCTCCGGCGCGATTCCCGCGCCGGTGTCCTCGACACCGATCAGCCAGGCGCCGTCCTCGCTGGCCAGCGTGCAGTGCACGTCCGTGCCGGCCGGGCCGTACTTCAGCCCGTTGTCGATCAGGTTCGCGACCGCGCGCGTCAGCATCATGCGGTCGCCCATCGTCACGCATTCGGTATCGGGCACGTGCGCGGCGACCCGGCTACCCAGCCCGGCCGCCTTCTCCCACAGCTGGTCGACGGCGTCGAGCACGATCTCGTTGAGACTCACGACCTCGTGCGCGCGGCGCTCCGACTGCGCGCGGGTCAGGTGGATGAAGCCGTCGGCCAGCGCGAGCGCGCGCCGTGCATGGCCCGCAATGCGCTCCATGATCGCCGGCATCTCGCCGTGCTCGGTCCGGTAGACGTCGAGCAGCGCGAGGATCGACGTCTGCGGCGAACGCATGTCGTGCGACAGGAAATCGAGCGCCTCGTCGCGCTGCCGGGACATCAGGTAAGAATTCGAGTGATAGCGGATGCGGGCAGCCAGCTCCATCGCGTCGGGGAGCTTCACCAGATAGTCGTTCGCGCCGGCGATGAACGCCTCGCGCTTGACGATCGGCTCCTCCTTCGCGGACAGCACGATGATCGGCACGCGAGCGGTGCCGGCGTCCGCGCGCCACGCGCGGACCAGATCGAGGCCGTCGATCTCCGGCATCACGAGATCCTGCAGGATGACCGTCGGCTTCACGTCGCGCGCGACCGCCATCGCCCGGTGCGCGTCGGTGCACACGTGCAGGTCGATGTCATGTTCGCTGCGCAGCGCGCGGCGGATCACCTCGCCGACGAACGGTTGATCGTCGACGAGCAGGACCGATAACCCCGATTCAAGACAATCCGAGGCATTATCACCGCTCGATTCTTTCATAAATACAGTTTCAAACGCCGATTCTCCAATCGATTCTTTCATAGGAGTTGTTTATCAGACTTGGACGCTATCTTAATTCAGCGGTTGAAAACCCCGCCTGATTCCGCCGACTTGGCCTGTCGGCACCGCCTTGCAGGGTTTCGGACGCCGATTTCTCCCCGTTGGCGGCCGTATTACCTCCGCATCCTTTCTCTCAATAAACATAACCGGCTGATTCTAAATGAAATTAGAACACAGCATCTATCTCAATCCGGTTTAGTTTTGCCAAATATGCAGAAACAGACGGAAACAGTTAAATCGGATCATTTCCGGATTCGAAACACGATAACGTTTGCGAGACCCGCGCGATAAGGCTTGCATGCGCTGCAAGGCTGGCTGCCGCCGCATTTGAGGGCCGGATGAATATCAGCCAATCGGGGGCGCTCGAAAGAAAAAAAGCGCGCCGGGCAACGATCGGCCGGGCGCGCTTCGGGCCGGCTGACGCCGGCCGCTCGATGGCGATGTGACGGAGGTGTGCGGCCTTACCCGCGCGCGTGCTGCGCGGACACTTCCTGCAGGTCGAGGTCGCGTTCGAGCGCGTGCAGCATCTCGTCGTGGATGCGCCCCGAACGGTGCAGGCGCAACAGTTCCGCGCGCCCGGCCCGGATCGCGGCCAGCACGACGTCGTAGTGCGCGGCACGCACTTCAGCCGGATACGTCGGCTCGTTCTTCGCCCTTTCCGTCAATTCCGCGCGATACGTGTACTGCTCGAGCAGGCGCGGATGGATCACGACCCCGTTCTCGTCGCGCACGAGCGGCTGGATCGCCGCAAGCTGCGCCGCCTCGACGTATGCCCACGTCTGCGGCTCGGTCAGGTGGTGCGACGCGCGTTCTTCACGCTGCGGCAGGCGCAACAGCCGGATCAGCGGCCCGATCGTCGTGCCCTGCAGCAGCACGGTGACGAGGATCACCGCGAACGACGCGACCAGGATCACGTCGCGGCCGGGCATCGCCTCGGGCAGCGACAGCGCGATCGCCAGCGTGACGACGCCGCGCATCCCGGCCCAGCTCATGATCGTCGCGGCCTTCCAGTCGGGCGCTTCGCCGCGCCGCGCGATCCCGCGCACCGGCCACTTCAGCGCCTCGACCGCGTAGATCCACACGAAGCGCGACACGATCACCGCCGCCAGCACCGCGAGCATCGGCGGCACCATCGTGGCGAGCACCTGCTCGAAACCGCCGAGCCGGTGGATCGCGCCGCGCAACGACAGCCCGATCAGCACGAACACCATCGCTTCGAGCAGGAACACGATGACCTGCCAGAACGCGGTGCCGCGCGTGCGCACCGCCGCCGAGAACACCTCGTGCTGATGCCAGCCAACGATCATGCCGGCCGTGACGGTGGCGATCACGCCGGACACTTCGACCATTTCCCCGGCGATATACGCGATCCAGCCGGCGATCACCGCGACGGTGATCACGAGATAGTCGTCGTCGAGCAGCTTCAGGAACCACACGACGAGCTTGCCGACCACGAAGCCGACCACCACGCCGCCGAGCCCGAGCTCCGCAAAACCCACGACCGCGTGGCCGAGGCTGAAGGTGCCCGACAGCGCCGCGACGACCGCGAAGCGGAACAGCACGAGGCCGGCCGCATCGTTCAGCAGGCTTTCGCCTTCGAGCAGCACCATCAGCCGGCGCGGCAGCGCGACGCGCTCGAGCACGGCCTTCGCCGCCACGGCGTCGGGCGGCGACACGATCGCCCCAAGTGCGAAGCACGCGGCCCACGGCAGCGACGGCGCCACCCAGTGCACGGCAAAGCCGACCGCGAACGTCGTGAACACGACCGCGCCGATCGCGAGCAGCAGGATGCCGCCCACGTTGCGCTTGAACTCCTCCCACACCGAGAAGTACGCGCCGTCCATCAGCAGCGGCGGCAGGAACACCAGCAACACCAGTTCCGGATCGAGATTGATCGGCGGCAGGCCGGGAATGAACGCGATGCCGATGCCGCCGATCAGCAGCGCGGCCGCGGGCGGCAACCGTAGCCGCTTGGCGATGCATTCGAGCGCGACGATCGCGAGAAATGACAACAAAACCAGCTTGAATGCCGAGACGGGGGACATGAATCGACCTCGTGAAGAATGAATTCGCGCGTTCCGGTGTCGTACCCCGGTCGGCAGTTTCGCGCGATTACATCACGAGGCGAGGCCCGTAGTCGAGCGCGTTCGAGCCGCCCGCCGTGCGAGGCGGTCACGATGCGGGCCCGGCGCCGGCCCAATGCGTGCGGCGCCATGAAAAACGGCACGCGGGCCGGCCCGATCGCCCGCCCGCGTGCCGTCGCGGCACCCGCGCCGCCTGCCCGCTCGTTACCGGCGCCGCACGACCATCAGTCGCGGCTCGGTCATGTCCTCGATCGCGTAGCGGATCCCTTCGCGGCCGAGGCCCGAATCCTTCACGCCGCCGTACGGCATGTTGTCGACGCGGAACGACGGCACGTCGTTGATCACGACGCCGCCGACCTCCAGCTCGTCCCACGCGCGCTGCGCATGCGCGAGCGAATCGGTGAACACGCCGGCCTGCAGCCCGAAGTCGCTGTCGTTCACGCGCGCGAGCGCGTCGTCGAACCGGTCGAACTTCTCGAGGATCGCGACCGGGCCGAATGCCTCCTTCCGGTACAGGTCCTGCTCGTACCCGACGTTTTCCAGCAGCGTTGCCTCGAACATCGCGCCATCGACCTTGCCGCCCGCGACGATCTTCGCGCCCGCCGCGACGGCCGCGTCCATCCAGCCCGACAGCCGGCGCGATTCGGATTCGGAGATCATCGGGCCGACGAACGTCGACGGATCCTTCGGGTCGCCCATCTTCAGCGAGCGCGTCTTCGCGATCAGCTTGTCGCGCAGCGCGTCGTACAGGTCGGCATGCACGAGGATCCGCTGCACGCCGATGCAGCTCTGGCCCGACTGGTAATACGCGCCGAACGCAAGGCGCTCGACCACGTAGTCGAGCTGGTCGCGCTGATCCACATCGACGATCGCGGCCGCGTTGCCGCCGAGTTCCAGCACGACTTTCTTCTTGCCAGCCTTCTCCTTCAACGCCCAGCCGACGGCCGGCGAACCCGTGAACGACAGCAGCTTGAACCGCTCGTCGGTCGTGAACAGGTCGGCGCCGTCGCGATGCGCGGGCAGCACCGAGAATGCGCCCTTCGGCAAGTCGGTTTCCGCGAGCACTTCGCCAATGATCAGCGCGCCGATCGGCGTGCGGCTCGCCGGCTTCAGCACGAACGGACAGCCGGCCGCGAGCGCGGGCGCGACCTTGTGCGCCGCGAGATTCAGCGGGAAGTTGAACGGCGAGATGAACGAGCACGGGCCGATCGGCACGCGCTTCGTGTAGCCCGTATAGCCCTGCGCACGCGCGGAGATCTCGAGGTTGATGATCTCGCCGTCGATACGCACCGATTCCTCGGACGCCACACGGAACGTATCGATCAAGCGCGTCACTTCGCCCTTCGAATCGTTGATCGGCTTGCCGGCCTCGATGCACAGCGCCTCGGCCAGCTCGTCGAAGCGCTCGCGAAAGCGCGCGACGCAATGGTCGAGCACGGCCTGACGCTGGTAGGCCGGCAACTCGCGCATCGGCTTCGCGGCATCGACCGCCGCGCCGATCGCCGCGTCGATGGCCTTCGCATCGGCCAGCGCGACGCGTGTCGCGACCTTGCCGCTGAACTTGTCCGTCACGTCCAGATCGGTGTTCGCGTAGACGGCTTCGTTGGCGAGGTAGTACGGATAGGTTTCCTTCAACATGGAACGACTCCTTCCTGTGAACGTGGCATTCAGAGTTGCGCCGACAGGCGCTTGATCTCGCGGTTCAGCACGCGCTCGTTGTCCGAATAGTCGATCGGCACGTCGATCACGTGCACGCCCGGCGACGAGAAACACTCGCGCAGCAGCGGTTCGAGATCGTCGGCCGATTCGACGCGATGCCCGTGCGCACCGTAGCTTTGCGCATACGCGACGAAATCGGGGTTCTGCAGCGTCATCGCGAAATCGGGGAAATTCATGTTCTCCTGCTTCCAGCGGATCATCCCGAACGCGTCGTCGCGCAAGATCATCACGACGAGGTCGAGCTTCAGCCGCACCGCGGTTTCGAGCTCCTGCGAATTCATCATGAACCCGCCGTCGCCGCACACGGCGATCACCTTGCGCTGCGGATGCACGATCTTCGTCGCGATCGCCGACGGCAGCCCCGCCCCCATCGACGCGAGCGCGTTGTCGAGCAGCAGCGAATTCGGCTCGTGCGCGCGCCAGTAGCGCGCGAACCAGATCTTGTACATCCCGTTGTCGAGACAGACGATGCCGTCGACCGGCATCGCGTTGTACAGATCGTTGACGATCCGCACCGGATACATCGGGAAGCGCGAGTCGTGCTGCCCTTTCTGCAGATGCGCGTCGAAATGCTCCTTGATCATCCGGAAGCGCTCGAAATCCCAGTGCGATTGCGGCGTCACCGCTTCCTTCATCTGCCACACCGCGTTCGCGATGTCGCCGACCACCTCGATCTGCGGGAAATAAACAGGATCGACCTGCGCGCCGAGGAAGTTCACGTGGATCACGGTCTTGTCGTCGGTACGCATGAAGAACGGCGGCTTCTCGATCACGTCGTGGCCGACGTTGATGATGCAGTCCGCATGCTCGATCGCGCGGTGCACGAAATCGCCGTCGGACAGCGTCGCGTTGCCGAGCCACAGCGGATGCGTCTCGTCGATCACGCCCTTGCCCATCTGCGTCGTGAAGAACGGGATGCCTGTCTTGTCGACGAATTCGAGCAGCATCTTGCAGGTGGTCTTGCGGTTGCCGCCCGCGCCGATCATCAGGAGCGGATGGCGCGCGGCCTGGATCGCGTCGACCGCATGCGCGACCGCCTTCTCCTCGGCCACCGGCCGCCGGCTGTAGCTGCGCGGGATCGGCTTGCCGTCGCCCTCCTCGTGCGCGATGTCTTCCGGCAGCTCGAGGTGCGCGGCGCCCGGGCGCTCTTCCTCCGCGCGGCGGAACGCCTCGCGTATGGCCGACGGGATGTTGCCGATCGACACGATCTGCCGCGTGAACTTCGTGAGCGGCTGCATCATGTCGACCACGTCGACGATCTGGAAGTGGCCCTGCTTGCTGGACTTGATCGGCTTCTGCCCGGTGATCATCAGCATCGGCATGCCGCCGAGCTGCGCATAGGCGGCGGCCGTCACGAAGTTCGTCGCGCCGGGCCCGAGCGTGGCGATACACACGCCGGTGCGGCCCGTCAGGCGGCCGTAGGTGGCGGCCATGAACCCGGCCGCCTGCTCGTGCCGGGTCAGCACGAGCTTGATCTTCGATCGCCGCAGCGATTCGAGCAGATCGAGGTTTTCCTCGCCGGGAATGCCGAACACATACTCGACGCCTTCGGCTTCCAGCGCCTTCACGAACAGATCCGATGCTTTCATGGGGACTCTCGGTTGATGCCGCCTGCCCGGCCTACGGACACGCAGCGTTCAGAACGCGCGCCGGCCTACGGCACGCGGACGCTTTACCTACTGGACACAAACCACGGCACTGCCCGCCGCGCAGCACGCGCTGCATGGCGGCGCCTCCGGATACCGGAGGACAAACGGATCCGCCCGCGCGCGGCAAACACGCACGGGCGGCAAGGACGTTTTTGATTGTAGACGGATTCGGAAGATCCCGACTTCGGCCGAACGGCCATTTGGCACACAAGCAAAGCGCGTGGCCCTACTGTAGCGGCATCGAAATTCAACCCATCAAACATGTGAACCATGGTTGACACATTGCAATCCATGCCCTACAGTGCGCCTACGTTCAGCATCCGGACCACCGGCGTCTTCGACACCTGGTTTGCCGGCCTGCCGGATCGCGTCGCGAAGCGCCGCATCCAGGCACGCATCGACCGCCTCTCGATGGGCAATCCGGGCGACTGGAAGTCCGCCGGCTCGCCGGTCGTCGAGATGCGGATCGACCACGGCCCAGGCTATCGCATCTACTACGTTCGGCGCGGAACGATCTGGGTCATCCTGCTCTGCGGCGGCGATAAATCGACGCAACAGGCCGACATCCGCGCCGCGCACGCGATGCTCGCGCATCTCGACATGGAGTAACCGATGGACAAGATCAGCACCCGGCCCTGGGATTCGGCCGATCATCTGAAAACCGAAGACGACATGGCCGACTACTTCGAAGCGTGCCTGCAGGAAGCCGGCGACGATCCGGCCTTCATCGCGCATGCGCTCGGCGTGATTGCACGGGCACGCGGCATGTCGCAGGTCGCGCGCGATGCGGGCCTGTCGCGCGAAGGGCTGTACAAGGCGCTGTCGCACGACGGCAACCCGAGCTTCGGCACGATCCTGAAGGTCATCAAGGCGCTCGGCCTGCAGCTGCACGGCGCGAAAGCGCACGCATGACGCGCGGGCGCGGCCCGTCTCGCCCGCCGCGCGATACCTGTGGCCGTGTCAGTGCAGCCAGCCGGCCGCCCAGCGCGGCACCAGCGACACCAGATACAACCCGAGCCCGATCAGGCCGCCGACCAGCGTGCCGTTGATGCGGATGTATTGCAGGTCCTTGCCGATGTTCAGCTCGATCTGCCGCGACATCTCGCGCGCGTCCCAGTTGCGCACCGTGTCGCGGATGTGGCGCATCAGGAAATCCGCGAAATCCGGCGCCATCTCGTGCACGGCCTTCTCGACGTGCTCGTTCAGCGACGCACGCAATGCCGGGCTCTCCGCGAGCCGCGCACCGAGCCAGCCGCCGAGCATCGCGGCCTGCCGGTGCAGCGCCGAATCGGGGCGCGCGAGATCGGCCTTCAGCCACGCGCGCAACTGGTCCCACAGGTCGCGCACATAGTCGTTGAATGCAGCGCCGTCGCGGACATAGCGCTTGATCTCCTCGCCCTTCTCGATGAACGCGGGATCGTGCTTCAACCGCTCGGTCAAGCGCACGACCGTCCGGTCGAAACGTTGCCGCAGCTCATGCTCGGGATCGGCCGCCACGCCTTCCAGCACGCGGCTCACCGCGCTCGCGAGCATCCGCGCGCCGTTCTCGCCGAACCACTGCGTCGGCATGATCTTCTCGACCTTCGGGTACTGCGTCTTCAACCATTCGACGATGAAACCCGCGATCACCTCGCGGTTCTCCTCCTTGTCGAGCACGTCGACCACCTGTTCGATCGCGTCGTCGAGCAGCGCCTGGTGGCGGCCGTCCTTCGTCAGCGTGTCGAGGATCGCGCCGGCCGATTGCGACAGGTCGATCCGGTCGATCACCGCGCGAAACGCGTCGTGCACGAACGACTGGATCCGCGCGTCGTCGGTCATGTCGAGCGCGAAACTCATCAGCTTCGTCACGTAGCCGCCGAGCGCCTCGGTGTTCGCCGGCTCGCCGAGCCACGCGCCGAGTTTCTGCGCGGGATCGTGCTGGCGGATCTGCGCGGCGAGTGCGTCGGGGCCGAGGAATTTCTCGCGCACGAACACCGCGAGGTTGTCGGCGATCTTGTCCTTGTTCTTCGGAATGATCTCGGTGTGGCGCGACACGAACGGGATCGGCACGCGGCGAAACAGCGCGACGACCGCGAACCAGTCGGCGAGCGCACCGACCATCGCGGCCTCGGCCACGGCCTTGACGCCGTCGACCCACGGGCCGCGCGGCAGCAGGATCGTCGTGACGAACACCGCGACGGCGGCCAGCAGCAGCCACAGCGCGCGGCGCTTGCTGCGTTTCAGTTCGAGAGCTTTGTCTGGCGTCATGGGCAACGGGTCGGGCGAACGATGCCGCTAATATGCACCGGTTGCGGGGCTGCCGACAAACATTGCGGCACCCTTTGCGCGGGCAGCGCCCCGCCAGAGCCGACCGGCGGAGCGCGCACGGCGCCGGCCGGCATCGCTGCCGCATGCCGGCCCGGACGACCCAGCGCCCGCTACATGAACGTCTTCAGGTTCACCGCCGGATCCGCAAGCTTCACCGGCTCCGGCACCGCCCCCGCCGCGATCAACCGGCGCGATGCGCCGATGTCACGCCCCAGGTTCGCCGCCGCCACCGCGACGATCCTGCCGTCATTCCCCAGGCCGAACACCGTGAACGGCCCGTTCGCCGGATCGCCGCGCACGACGATCGTGCGCTCGCTGCCGAACAGCCCGAGCATCTGCAGGTTGCAGTCGTACTGATCGGACCACAGCCACGGCAGCTCGGCATAGGTCTCGTCGGCGCCGAGCAGGTTCGCGGCCGCAACCGCCGGCTGGTTTTCGGCCACCTGCCACGATTCGATCCGCACGTGACGCCCGAGCAGCGGATTGAAGTGCATCGTCACCTCGCCCGCCGCGAAGACCGCGGGATCGACCGTGCGGCAGCCCGCGTCGACGCGAATCCCGTTGTCGACCTCGAGCCCGGCCGCCTGCGCGACCTCGACATTCGGCACCACACCGATGCCGACCACGACGAGGTCGGCCGGCACGTCGCCGTGATCGGTCTCGACGATCGCGCCGCCGCCCGGTGCGCGACGGATCGCGCGCGGCAGCGTCGCCATCTGGAAGACCACGCCGCGCGCATCGTGCAACCGATGCGCATACGCACCGACCACTTCCGGCAACGCACGCTGCAGCAGGCGCGGCGCCGGATCGATCACCGTCACGTCACACCCGAGCTGGCGCGCCGCCGCCGCGACCTCCAGCCCGATGAACCCGCCGCCGAGCACCGCCACGCGGCGGCCCGGCGCAAGCTGCGCGCGCAACGCACGTGCATCGTCGACCGTGCGGACGTAATGCGGCGTGACGCCTGCATCGATCTCACCACCGAACATGCGCACCCGCGAACCCGTCGCGAGCACGAGCCGCGCATAAGCCAGCGTCGTGCCGTCGTCGAGCCGCACGCGCTGCGCATCGCGCTCGATCGCATCGACACGCGTCCCCAGCCGCAACTCGATGCGCTGCGCGTCGTACCAGGCCGCATCGCGCACGAACGCACGCTGCTCGCCGCCGTCCGTCAACAGCGCATCCTTCGACAGCGCAGGCCGGTCGTACGGCAGCGCGCGCTCCGCGCCGATCATCACGATGCGCGCCGCCGGGTCGCGCTCGCGCAGCGCTTCGGCCGTGCGCCGCGCAGCATGCCCGGCGCCGACGATCACGAACGGATCAGCCGACATTGACTTCCACCTGCCCGTCGACGATCCGGATCGGATAGGTCCGCACCGGCTCCGTGATCGGCGCGCATTTCGGCGCGCCGGTGCGGATGTCGATCAGCCCCTGGTGCAGCGGGCATTCGACGCAGCCGTCCTCCACGTAGCCTTCGGACAGCCGCGCATGGCCGTGCGTGCAGAGGTCGTGCATCGCGAACAGTTCGTCGCCGATCCGGAACACGGCGATCGGTTTCTGGCCGGCGACGCGCGCGGCCGGTTCGTCTTCGGAGAATTCGTCGAAGGCGCCGAGCGGATGCCACTCGGCGAGCGTTGCTTCGGTCATGTCGGTTCCTTGCTTCCGTATCAGATCGGGGTGGCGAGCAGCGTCTGCACGCGCGACGTGTCGTAGATCACCCGCTTGGTCTTGTAGCGCAGCCCGTCCGGCGTGCGCACGACCGTGTCGTAGTACTTGCCGGCCTGGTACACGTTCGACTCGCCGTTGCTGCGCGTCTGCACGACGACGTAGTTGCTCTCGGTGTCGATCTCGCCGTCGCGTTCCGCGACGATCGTCAGGCCCGATGTCATGTGCCGGTACGTATGCTCTTCGTAGATGTTCGCGTGCCGCAGCGACACCACGCGGTCGCGCAGCATCCGCTGGTTCGTGCAGTGGACGATCCCGACCGGCAGCCCGAGGTCGGCGTTCTCCTTTGGCACGATTTCGTACGTGCAGTCCTCGGTGAACATCGTCGGCCACGCTTCGAGCCGGTTGTTGTCGAGGTGCCCGATATAGCGGTTCTGGAGCATGTAAATCTCGAACCACGTCTTCATGTCTTCCGTCAGGTTTTCCATCGTTCCGCGCTCCCGCTTCAATAGCCCATCAGCTTCTGGTAGCCGACCCAGAACTTGCGGATCAGGCTTTCGGTGATCACCGTGTCCTGCTGGTCCGGATTGCCGCGCGACATCTCGATCACCGACGTCGCGTCGCCGTCGCGCACCGTGCCGCGCTGCACGAGCTCGGTCGCCTCCGTGTCCTCCATCGAGATGTAGCCGGCCGGCCCGACGAGGTTCGCCTGCTTGATGCGCAGCGCGCGCAGCTCCGGCGTATCGTCCGCGTAGCCGAAGAAGTGGAAGATCAGTTCGAAGTTGTCCGGGCCTTTCGGCAGGATCTGCCGCGCGACCAGCGTGTTGTGGATCTGCTGGATCACGAGCTGCGGGAAGATCGGCTGGATATGGTTCGTGCAGTCCTCGTCGTATTCCGACACGAGGTCGAGAATCGATTCGTCTTCCAGATGAAAGCCTTCGTCGAACGAACGAATGTTCTGCTGCTTGTAGGCGGCCGACGTGTCGTCGCCCGTCTTCGTCACCGTGATGATGCTGTGCAGCCCGTGGTTCGCATCCGGAATCGAGCGCGCCTTCATCCCGACGCGGAAGATGTTGAAGGTCGTATGGAACAGGTGCAGCATGCTCGCGTGATACGGGTCCTTCACGTTCTCCATGTACAGCTTCCAGTTCGACTTCGAATACTGGCGGGTACAGCCGAGATACTCGATCGGCTTGTGGAAGATCCGGTCGATCCACGGGCGCATCTGCTCGCCGAGATAGTCGGGCAGCGGCATCACGTCGTCGCTGAAGGTGGCGAACACGAGCCCGCGATAGCTGTCGACGCGCAGCTTGCGCAGCCCGTGCTGCTTCGGGTCGAAGTCGGCCGGCATCCCGGACATCCCCTTCTGGCCGCGCCGAAACGGCACGCCGAGCAGGTTGCCGGAATTGTCGAAGCTCCACTGGTGATAGACGCAGGTGTGCGAGCTCGCATTGCCGCGCGACTTGCGGCACACCTGTGCGCCGCGGTGCGCGCAGCGGTTCACCCACGCGGAAAGCGTGCCGTCCTCGGTGCGCGTGACGACCACCGGCGTGTCGCCGACGAACGTGCTCTTGAAGTCGCCGGCGTTCGGGATTTCCGCTTCCAGCGCGACGAAGTTCCACGTCGGGCCGCGGAAGATGCGTTCCTGCTCGCGATCGTAGACCGCGCGCGAGCTGAACACCTTGTACGGCACGCGCGAGCCGTCGTCGTGCGGAAAGCTCACGTCGGACGCGTCGTCGCGCGCGGCGAAAACGACGGGCGATTCTGTCTGCTCCATGTCGGACTCCTTGTCGATCCGTTGCGTTGAATGCATGGAGCCGATTTTTGAAAAGCTAATATTCGCCGTCTATCCGGAAAGTGCGATTGCGGCGGCGCAATATCCACTTTCGGCGGATTTCTGCGCTAGCATGACGGCACACACGACCCGGCGCACGATCGCGACCCATTGATCGGATCGAAGCGCACGCCGTCCACACCAAGGCTGATGCCCATGTCCCCAACGTCGTTCGAGCCGCTCGCGCTGCGCGCGCACCGGCTGTTCGAATCCCGCGATCTCGACGAGACGCGCGAGCGGATCTCGCGCGTGATGCAGCCGCATGCGCTGCTGCCGAACGGCCGCACGCGGGGCGCGTCGCACATGGATTTCGTCCGGCTCGGCGGGCTCGGGATCGGCACGATCGCGTTCGGCGACGCGATGCGCGTGCAGGTCGACGCGGTCGACGGCTACTATCTGCTGATGTTCTGCCTGTCCGGCCAGGCCGAGGTGCGCGCGATGGGGCGGCAGCTCGGCGTCGACGGCCAGACCGGCGTGCTGTGTGCGCCCGGCGAACGCTTCGACGCGGTGCTGTCGGCCGATTGCGAGCAGTTCGTGCTGCGCATCGACGCGGCGACCGTCGGCTCGCTGACCGGCGACCCGCGCGCGACGCTCGATCCCGTGCTGCACGTCAGCGACGCCGCGCTCGCCGCGTGGCGCCAGCAACTGATGCTCGTCGCGCGCTCGCCCGAACTGCTCGAACGCGCGAACGCGAACCCGCGCGTCGCCTCCCAGCTCGAGCACCTGCTGATCGACCTGCTGATCGAAGGCCACCCGCCGTCCGTGCTGCAGGCGTCGCACCGCGACCCGGCGCCGGGTTTCGTGCGGCGCGCGCAGGAATTCGTGAATGCGCACTACGCGCAGCCGCTGCAGCTCGCCGATATCGTCCAGGCCGCCAACGTGCCGGAACGGACGCTGCGCGACGCGTTCCTGCAGTTCCGCGGGATGAGCCCGATGCAATACCTGCGCGCGACGCGGCTCGACCACGCGCGCGAGCTGCTGCGCGGCGCGATATCCGACCGGCGGATCGCCGATGTCGCGCTCGATTGCGGGTTTACGCACCTGGGGCGGTTCGCGATCGCGTATCGGGAAAAGTTCGGGGAATCGCCGTCGGAAACGCTCGACGGGAAGCGGTAACGTCGTCGCACATGCTCGCGCGGCCGGGGGCTTGCGTAACCGCCGAAACACTCGCGCCACAGCGCATGACATCGCGGCGCCCTCCCCCCATCTGCCAGTGTTTGCCGAAACAGACCGTTAGTTGCAATTCGAAGAAGTTAATGACAATCGTCAACCCGCCGGGACGATCATCTCCCGCGCAATCGCACAGAAGGCGGCCGTCACCGCGCTTTCGCCGTGCAGCCGGCGGCTCATGATGATCGGCGACGTCGCGGCCGGCTCCGGCAACCGCCGGTAGACCACGCCCTTCACGCGCACGCCCTCCACGCTCTCCGGCACCAGCGACACGCCGACCTGCGCGGCCACGAGCCCGAGCGCCGTTTGCAGCTCGCGCACCTCGTGAACGGCCGCCGGCACCAGCGCGCCGTCGCGCAGCGCCGAGAGCTGCTGATCGGCGAAGCTCGGCCGCGGCGTGCTCGGATAGACGATCAGCGTCTCGTTCGCGATGTCCGCGAGCGTCAGCGGCCGGGCCGGATCGGCGAGCCGATGCCCGACCGGCAGCGCCGCGATCAGCTTTTCCTCGATCAGCGCCTCGCGCACCAGCTGGTCGTCGTCGAAGCGCAGCCGGCCGAAGCCTACGTCGATCCGCCCGCCTTTCAACGCGCCGAGCTGTTCGAGCGTGAACATTTCGATCAGCGACAACTCGACGTCCGGCTGCGCCTCGCGAAACGCGCGGATCACGTCCGGCAGCGCGCCATACAGCGTCGACGGCACGAACCCGATCACGATCCGCTCCGACAACTGCGCGAGCCGCCGCGTCAGCGGGCCGAGCTCGTCGGCCTGGTCGACGAGGCGCTTCGCCTGCGCATAGAACACGCGCCCCGCATCCGTCAGTTTCAGCGGCCGCGCGCCGCGCTCGAACAGCGGCAGCCCGATCTCGTCCTCGATCGCCTGGAGCTGGCGGCTGAGCGGCGGCTGCGTCATGTGCAGCCGCTCTGCCGCCCGCGTGATGTTCATTTCCTCGGCGACGGCGATGAAGTAGCGGAGCTGACGCAATTCCATTTCATGCCTCAAAGGTATGGAAGTAGTCGGAAAGAGTGTTGGACGACGCGGGGCGGGAATTCCTACCATGTGCACCAACAGGAGGAATCGCATGATAGCAACTGCCGCCACCATCGAACGCATCGAGACCCTGCTCGTCGACGTGCCAACGATCCGGCCCCACAAACTGTCGGTCGCCACGATGAATTGCCAGACCCTCGTGCTGGTGCGTGTTCGATGCACGGACGGTATCGAAGGCGTCGGCGAGGCGACGACCATCGGCGGTCTCGCATACGGCGAGGAGAGCCCCGAAAGCATCAAGGTCAACATCGACACCTACTTCGCACCGCTGCTGCAAGGCATGGACGCGACTCGCCCGGGCGCTGCGCTGGCGCGCGCCCGCAAGCTGTTCCAGGGCAACCGCTTCGCGAAGTGCGCGATCGAGACCGCGCTGTTCGACGCGCAGGCGCGCCGCCTCGGCGTGCCGCTGTCCGAGCTGTTCGGCGGCCGCCGGACCGATGCTGTCGATGTTGCATGGACGCTCGCGAGCGGCGACACGCAGCGTGATATCGCGGAAGCCGAAGCGATGCTCGACGCGCGCCGCCACCGCGCGTTCAAGCTGAAGATCGGCTCGAACGCGGTGGCCGACGACGTCGCGCACGTGATCGCGATCAAGCGCGCGCTCGGCGAGCGCGGCGACGTGCGTGTCGACGTGAACCAGGCATGGAGTGAAACCGACGCAATCTGGGCCGGCGCGCGCTTGGCGGAAGCCGGCGTGAGCCTGGTCGAGCAGCCGATCGCCGCGACCAACCGCGCGGGGCTGAAACGCCTCACGCAACTGGCGCAAGTGCCGATCATGGCCGACGAGGCGCTGCACGGCCCCGTCGATGCATTCGCGCTCGCGCAGGATCGCGCGGCCGACGTGTTCGCGGTGAAGATCGCGCAATCGGGCGGCCTGCAGGGTGCGGCGAGCGTCGCGTCGATCGCGGCGGCGGCGGGCATCGAACTGTACGGCGGCACGATGCTCGAGGGCGCGGCCGGCACGATGGCGTCCGCGCAGCTGTTCAGCACGTTCGACTCGCTGAAATGGGGCACCGAGCTGTTCGGCCCGCTGCTGCTCACCGAGGAAATCCTCGTCGAGCCGCTGCGCTACGCGGATTTCAAGCTGCACCTGCCGGCAGCGCCCGGCCTCGGCATCACCTTCGACTGGGCCCGCATCGAACGGATGCGACGCGACGCCCGCTGATCCCCACACGACAACCGAAACCGGAGACACAGATGAACAAGCAAGCCATCGACGCACTGCTGAAGACCTTCGACGACGCCGCCGAGAAGCCGGGCAACCCGCGCGTGCGCGCGATCGTCAACCGGATCGTGAAGGACATCTGCTACACGATCGAGGACTTCGACGTGCAGCCGAGCGAATTCTGGACGGCGCTGAACTACCTGAACGAAGCCGGCCGCGAATTCGGGCTGATCGCCGCGGGCCTCGGCCTCGAGCGCTTCCTCGACGTGCGCATGGACGAAGCCGAGGAAAAGGCCGGCATCCAGGGCGGCACGCCGCGCACGATCGAAGGACCGCTGTATGTCGCCGGTGCGCCGGAATCGGTCGGCCATGCGCGTCTCGACGACGGCACCGATCCGGGCCAGACGCTGATCATGCGCGGCCAGGTGCTCGGCCAGGACGGCGCGCCGATCGCGAACGCACTGGTCGAGGTATGGCACGCGAACCATCTCGGCAATTACTCGTACTTCGATCAGTCGCAGCCCGCGTTCAACCTGCGCCGCTCGATCCGCACCGACGCCGAAGGCCGCTACAGCTTCCGCAGCGTGCTGCCGGTGGGCTACAGCGTGCCGCCGGGCAGCAAGACCGAGCAATTGCTCGACCAGCTCGGCCGCCACGGCCATCGTCCGGCGCACATTCACTTCTTCGTTTCGGCGGACGGTTATCGTAAGCTGACGACGCAGATCAACATCGATGGCGATCCGCATCTGTGGGACGACTTCGCCTTCGCGACGCGCGACGGGTTGATCCCGCCGGTGAAGCAGGCCGAAGGCGCGGAAGGCAAGCCGTATGGCGTCGACGGGCAGTTCGCGCTGATCGATTTCGATTTCTCGCTGCTCAAGGACAAGCAGGACGTGCCGGGCAGCGAAGTCGAGCGGGCCCGCGCGCAGGCGTGAGGCCTTCCGATTCGACGAACCGACAACGCAAGGAGTGCAGGATGCTGTTTCATGTGGAAATGACCGTCCGTCTGCCGACGGACATGGATCCGGTCAAGGCGGCCACGCTGAAGGCCGAAGAAAAGGCGATGTGCCAGCGGTTGATGAACGAAGGGACCTGGCGGCATCTGTGGCGGATCGCCGGGCAGTATGCGAACGTCAGTATTTTCGATGTGGAAAGCGTGCAGCAGCTGCATGACGTGCTGAGCCAGCTGCCGCTATTTCCGTATATGGAGATGGAAGTGCGGGCGCTGTGCCGGCATCCTTCTTCGGTGCGGGAAGATGATCGGTAAGCGGAGCTGCCAGCGCAGGTAGCCGCATCGCGGCCTCAGCTAAACGCTAAACGGGCAACCCGCAGTTTCATCCGGGGTCGCCCGCTTCATGCTGTGATTCACAGGTGCGGAGCGTATCGCAGCGCTCGCCCGTTGCCCAACACCATTTCGCGACTTCTGCGTACTCACCCTGTCGATAACTTGGTAGATGCACAACTTCGCGATGCGTCGTGCGACGGTCGCCTACATCGGCGTCTCGCCAAGATCGTCGATGTTCTTTCTGCCGCTACCGTTCATGACGCACGTGAAAACATCCTTCAACTGCGGCATCGACGCCACACCACCTGTGTTGTCAAGCTAACAGATACATCGCCGAGATCGCAAGCGCGACCATTGCCAAACAATGAAGCGCCAATCCTTGGACAGCAACCTCAAGACTGAATGACCTTCGACGTCTTACAAGTCGAACTAGCGCAGCAATGGCCCACACAAAAGAATAAGAGAAAGCACCAAAAATTATGAAAATGTCTCCTATTCCGACTGCCAAATCATTCCATCCACCTTGGTGCACTGCAGTGTGGTTCCATAAAATCGCAGCAACGACTACGAACACTTCAATACCAAAGGCGTATACCCAGTATTTCGGAGTTCTTTCTTTTCCGTTCATTCAACTCAACCTCATTTACAGCAGTTCAATCACGTCGACGAGCCAGCGTCTCTCGTCACCTTTCCCTCTTTTTTGACACATTCTCACTGCCAAGCAGAAGTTGATCGGTCAAGTCGATGCTCAACGGTCTATCCGGGCTTAATTTCGTCTTTTCCATTACGTATTTCCATCCGTCACCATTGCCTGGATTACGAAAGAACGCAATTACCGCGACGTATTTCGTATCGGCCTGCATTGGCTGCGATAGACTTGCTGACGCTGCGGGATTCAGCACGACCGCCATCGCGGCACGAATATCCTGTGCAAGCACTATCTTGTCGTTCTTCAGCAGATCGTCGTACGAAGCCGCATCGAACGCCCTGCGATCCTTCAGTTGATAGACGCGCACGGCAACCGACGTGGGCCGTCCTACGTCGTCCGGATTCAATGCGGCACGCGCAGTCAGATCGACATCAAGCACCTTCACCTGCTTGAAAAACACGGCACGATACGCATTCGACGATGCATCCGACACGGATTGCCACGCACCGCAACCTGACAGCAGCAACACGGCAGCGGCAGTGGCCGCACTCATTCGATAGAACATAAACACTCCGGAATCAGATCGTGCGCGGCACGAGGTGCGGATTGGGTCGCGGCGCGGGCAACGCCTCATAGACACCCAAGGCGATGTCGATCAGTCGTTCATCGACTGACGGCAACACCGTCGTCCAGCCGAGACGCGGTGCCGGGCTGGCACGCTCGCTCCCGACAGCCGGCTTCGGCACGAATCGTGACGACACTTTCATCCGCAAATGCACATCGGCCTTGATGCCGACATACAGCTGGATGAATGCGATCACCTCCCGATGCAACCATGCGCCCGGTAACAGATCCTGGGCCTGCTGCGCATCGGCAGGCCGCAACGTCAAACGCACCGCCCGGCTGCGATACGCGAGACGCCTGCCGAGCACGTAACCACCACCGAGCCCGCTGCGTTTCCCGTCCGACAACCCATCCTTATCCGGCTTCACCGACGTCAGCGGTTTCGGTCGCCCGGTACTCGTCGTCACTGCCCAGAATTCGTCGACGCGAACATCAGCGCCCGGCGCGGCGAGCGCCACCACGCGGGCCAGCCCTTCCGATGTACGCGTCCGCTGAATCAACAGCCCCAGCAACGCAAGCATCCGCGAGTTCGGCAGGCCTGCCCGCGAAGGCTTGTCGCCCCACCCGAATCCCGCCAGACACAACAGGTTTTGCGAATAATCGTCGACACCGCCGGCCCGGAAGCGCTCCGGATAACGATATTTCTTCCACGCGCGATAAAGCAGCGTCACCATCCGGTGGTTGAACGGATCGAGAAACGCCTCGACCGCTTCGTGCCCTTCCTCCCGCAACACGATCTCGTCGATCATGTGTGACGGCATGGCCGCATCGACGCCATAGAGACCCATGAAAGTCGTGCGTACGGTCGGCGGCGCATCGAGGTGCTCGTCGTCGAATTCGACAGCGGCCACCTCACCCGCCGGAAAACCCAATCGGGGGCGCGGCCGGAATCGCACCGGCTCATGCTCCGGCGTATCACATGTGCCGAGGCCGGGGCGTCCGGGCGCACATGCCTCCAGCAGACGACAGAACTGCATGAATGTCATCCTCGGCGCCCGCTCGAACAGCTTCACGGCCACCGCCGGCAGGCTTTTCGGTTCAACGGCTTCAGCACTCATCCGATCGATCGAACGACTCATAGCGCTGCCCTCTGAGCCTTGCTGCGCGGCCATTCCGTCCGCGAGCGGGACGGCAGGCTGACGATCGCCAGCTTCGTGAACAGATTGATCTCGGCATACGCACCAAAGAACCGGTGCAGCAACTCACCGAACAGCATCACGTCGCCTTCACCGGAAAACGTATGTGCATCGAGCGTGACTTCGATCAAGACACCTCTCTCGACCGCTCCCCCAGACACCTCCTCGATCATTTCCTGCGACACGTGCAGGATGCCGGCGAGCCGCCGCCGGTTCAGCTCTTCGTTCGTCCAGTCGTACAGCGCCAAAGCGCCGCGCAACACCTCCGCGTTCATCATCGACAGGAAGTTCGGCGCAAGCTGCGACAGCACGCGCCACTGGAAGCGATCTTCGGTCGGCGGATACAGCGGTAACGTCGGCGATACGAGATTGCGCACACCCGCGACGTTCGGCGTGCTGGCCGCCAATTCGTCGAGACTCGCTTCGCGCAACCCCTTGCGCGGCAGCAGCCCGTTCGTGCCTGTCACACGCAGCGACAGGCTTTCCTCGGGCAGCGTGTCCATCGTTTCCCACGCGTGGCCGCCGAGAATCACCCACATTTCGTGCAGCCCCGACACACCCGAGCGCACGCGCGTGTGGAAATAGCGTTCCGGCGCCTCATGTCGCAACATACCGCCGCGGTGCCGGAACGTCGCGAACGGCACATATTCGTATCGCTCGGCCGAGTCGTGATCGAACGTCGCGATCGCGTCGACCGAATACGTCTCGACATGCTCGCCCTGATGGCCGGCCGGTACCACGCGATATTCGGTTTCGTGATGGTCGATTTCGATCGGCTCGGCGTCCAGTTCGAACAGGTTGATGACCGGCGAACAGAACAACCGCACGTTCTCCGCGTTGAAACGCTGGTCCGACGGATATGCGTCCTTCAGGAGGATTTCCAACTCGAAGCGAGTCGATTTCTCGGGCAGTGTCGAGATATCCAGTCCGCATAGATCGACGAACAGGAATTTCTCACGGAACGTGAAGTATTCGAGCAGCAGCTGATATCCGGAGAACGCCGCATCGGCCTTGGGCCACAGCCGTTCTTCCGTCGAAAAACCCGCCGGCTCGATCGTCACGCCGGTGAGCGCCACCGGTTCGCCGTCACGGACTTCCGGGACACGCCAGTCAATCGCATCGACCTGACGCGTCAACGCAAGATGCATCGCGAACGCGGTCGGCAGGTCCGCATTCAAATGCAACCGAAGCCGCGACAGGTCCGTTTCGCTGCGCAGTGCGGAACCGTGCAGCAAGAAACCGAGACGAATCACCGAGCGACCGTCGTGGCGCACGGCCGGTCCGGCATGCGTGATCGACACCGGCTGCAGCGCAACGGCCTGCGTCGTCCGGTACAGACATTGCACCGTCCGCGGCGTCACGCCTTCCGCGCCGCCCGGCGACGGCACATTGATCGGTGCGGACCGCACCGGCACGCCGGCTGGCACGACTTCCGTCTTCTGCAGTTTCTCCGCGAACGGCGTCAACTCGACGATCGACAGCGACGGAATCATCCGCAGATAATGCGGCCACAACAGGCTGACGAGCCCTTCGGTCAGTTCGGGCAACTCGTCGTCTAGTTTCTGCCTGAGCCGACCCGTCAGGAAAGCAAAGCCCTCGAAAAGACGTTCTACGTACGGATCGCGATCGCCGACTCGGTCCAGATTGAGCAGGCGCGCCCGGTCAGGGTGTGCCTTCGCGAATTCCTTGCCGGACTCGCGCAGATAACGCATTTCCGCTTCGTAGTAGCGCAGGATGGGATCGTTGTTGTCCATGGGAATCCGTTATGAAAGGGTCAGTGCGCGCGCGGGATCGAGTACCGCGAGTTCCGCATGCAGTTCGCCGATACGGCGGGCGAGCGCCGGCTTGTCGGCATCCTTGCGGCTGCTCATCGCTTTCAATGCATTGACCAGTTGATGCTTGACCTCGAACGTCAGCGCCGGCTCCCAGCGCATCAGCGGCAACGAGCGGGACATTCCGTCGAGTTCGGCAAGCAGGGCGAGCGCCGCATCGTGACGGCCGGCATGATCGGCCAACCGGGCCATCACGAGCCGCTGCAAGTAGCGATGTCGATCGGTTTTCATGCCGGGCAATGCTTCGAGCCAGGCAAAAGCCGTCTCGATGCCCTCGCGGGCAGCCAGCTCACGCGCCTGGGTTTCGATCTCCGGCCAGTCGCCGGCTGCATCGCTCTTGCTATCCGCGGAAACTGGCAGCGGCGCCACCGTCTCGCCGGCCTCCAGATCACGTACGACCGCGTGCCGGGCAATCCATTCGAGTGTGGTGTCGTGGGCAAACGGCGTGCCGTCGCTGAACGCCAACCGTTCGATGCCCGGCAATCGTTCGAGAAACAACGCAAAGTCGGCACGCAGCAACGCCCGCCATACGTTGTATGGCGCTCCGACGTGATCGAGCGCCACATGCTGAAAGTACTGCAGATCGAACCACAAGTGATTCACGCCTTCCATGAAGGCCCCTTCGACACGCTCCAGCAACTCGTGCCAGTGCTTCTGCAGCACGAGGCGCTTCATCTGCTGCCGCAACTCGGCGCGTGGCGGCGCCAGACGCGTGTGCGACGCGGCGTCTGCAGGCGGCACGTCGTGCAAGGTGTCCCATCGAACGCTTCGTACGAGGCGTACCGACGGCAAGTAGCCGTTTTCCTGATCCCGGAGCCACGCCGACATCGCGCGTGCCTGATCGAGCAAATCGCGTGTGGACGCAATTGAGCCGGCCGACGTTTTGCCCGGAGCGGTCGCTGCCGGCATGGCCATGCCGGAATCGATGCTGCGTGCCGGCGCTTCCCTTTTCTCGAAGCGAGAAACGAGTGGCTGCAGGTTCGGACGGGCAGCATCTGGCCACGCGGCCGTATGCGCCACGAGTACGTCGAGCGCGGCCAACGTGCGCTCGAGATCGACCGGCACGAAGTCGGCACGACTCTCCAGCGTTTCGATCACGCGCGCAGTCGCCAGCATTTCAAGCGCGGCCTTCTTGGCTTCGTGACGGACGGGCAAAGCCGCTTCGCCAAACCGGTCGACGAGTGCAGCGGCCAGCTCAAGTCCGTCGGCGAACCCGGCCGGGCCGTCCTGCCGCAGGCGTGCGAACGCGTAGTAGCCGGCGAGGCGTAAATCCTTGCCGGTCTCCTTGAGCAGGTGTTCGCATGCGCGGACGATCAGCCCGTCATCGATTCCGGAGAGTTTGCCGGCTTCGTCCTTCAGTTCGAAGAACGCGTCTTCATAGCCCGGATCGCGTCCGCATGCGTGTTCGCCGGGTATCGGCGCGACCCACGCGGCCCAGGTATTCGTTCGTGCCCGCTGAAGCGAATCGATGCGGGGACCGCCGACGAGTGTCTTCACAAAATTGGCAAGCGTCATGGCAGATCTCAAAATGCGAATGCGTCGCCCAACAGGCTGAGGGCGTGTCCGAACGGACTGGAGGAGGATTCGGAACGTCCCGACGTGGTCGCCAAGGGCGAAATCGCAACCTTCGGCACGGCCGTTTGTTTCGCCGCCCCAGGTTCAGCGGTTCGCGTTGTCGCCTGAGCAAGTTCGAGCGTGGCGCGTTGACCGGATGCCTGCGCTGTCGTCTCCGGCATGGCCTCGTCCGGCGAGGGGCGCCCACCCGGAAGCCCCGGCGGCAGCGGAACAGCCGCATGCTTCGCAGCAGCGACCGCCGACGCCGGCAACGGTGGCGGGCCGATCGTCGAAACCCGCGGCCCCGCGTTCTGCGATCCCGTCACGAAAACGCGTGTCGGCAACGTGAAATTCCGCAACTGGAGAACGTCCAGCGGACCGCCGCCGGCTTCGCTGCGTAATTGCACCTTGAGCGGAATGCCCTGGCTCGTGTCGGGCGTCCAGGTCAGCAGATAGCGGGCGTTATCCTGCTGTGCGACCTTCGCGCGCTCCAGCAGCCGGATTAGACCGAAGCGTCCCTGCGAATCGAGTGCGGTGCGCAACCCGCCCTGCTCCGTCTGCCATTCGATATGCGACAGGTTCTCGAGCGACTGCCCCGGCCATTCGAACGGTGTCCATTCCTGCCTCTGGTTGAAATAATGCAGTTCGCGGCCGGACAGCACGAATCTCATGTCGGTGACACCCGGCGTCGGCTCGGCCCGCAGTTCGTAACGCACACGTGCGTCGCCCGACGGGAACAGGACCGTCGACGTGCGCGTGAGCTTGTTCAACCCGTTGAGGAACGCCGGATCGATCGTCAATGCGCCGGAATCGGTACCTTGCGAAGCGACCCATCGGTCGCCCTGCCGTTCGACGACCCCGGCCAGTTGCGATGTCACGAACTGCGCGATCACACCACTATCCGGACGCATGAAGCGCGCCATCTCGGGCAGCGACGCGTCGTTGTCGGAATCCGCGAATGGATAACGGCCACCGAACGTCTTGTTCCAGTCGGCGAGGATCGCGGTGCGCCAGATCTCGTTCAGGCTCGAAGCGGCCGGTTGCACGATGACTTGCCAGGACTGGTCGAACGGTGCGCGGAACAGTGCGCCGAATCCGGACCACTGCTCACCGAGGCTCGCGGCGACACGGCTCGCGTAATCGCGGCTGTCGGCGATATCGGATGTCTTGCCCTGTAGCACGGATTGCGCGGCCAGACGCGCGATCGCGTCCGGATCCGGACTGGAGACGATCTGCGATGTCTTCAGGCGCATCGCCGTGATCCGCTCCAGATAGCGTGCCAGACTCAGGTCGCCGGTTGCTGCCGGCGATGCGTTCCCCTTGCCGCCGGATGGCGCTCCGGAAGCGAGATCGCTGCCGGTCAAACGCAGGATTGGGCCGAATGCGGCGGCAAGCGGTGCAAGCTGAGGTTTTGCCTGCTTCGATGGGTCCTTTTCGTCCGTGCCGACCAGTTGCTGTGCCTTGCTGATCAGCGTGTCGGACAGCGACTGCGCGTTGGCTCCCGTTCCAGACTGATACACGATCGCATTCATCAACGCGACGAGCGGCGAGCGTTGCGGATCGCCCAGCAGCGTCAACTGGTCGGCCGTGGCCGACAGCGTCGGGGCGGGTTGCCAGCGCAGGCTGTTGAGGAAGAGCGCCCATGCCCGCGCATAGTCGTCGAAATAGCGCTGGCGCAGTTCGGCTTTCAATGTCGAGGGTGACGCGTTGGCAACCTTGGTGTCGGAAAGCACCCAGTCGCTTGCTACGTCGCGTTGCTCGCCGGCTTCGTCGATTGCCCTGGAGATCCGCTCTTCCCACGCCGCGCGCGTAAATACGCCCGGTACGGTCGCGGTCGTGCCGAACAGGCCGCGGCTCGTTGCGCTGCCCGCAGAGGATTGCGTTGCGGCGTCGCCGAGCAGCGTCGCGAGTGATAGCGGCGGGTATTTCGGTGATGCTTCGTCGATGATCTGCTGGTAGATCGCGTCGCCAGAGTGCTGGATACCCCGGACACCGATGATCGTCTGGCGGGTAGACGCGATCAGGTTGCTATCCAGACCAATCGCCAACGCGGCCTGACTGGATGCAGCGCCACGTCCAACGTGGTTGGCGAAGAACGCGATCGCTTGCTGACGCAGGTCTTCCCAGCGGCCCTTCGACAGCTGCGAATGAGTCGGGCGTTCGGGTGCAGACGTCGCGACAAGTTGCGGAATCAGGAATGCAGCTACTGCCCGCTCGGGTTTGGCGAGCATCATGTAGGTCTTGAGCGTATCGTAAGCGGCCTGTACCTGAGCATCGCCGCCGCTGGCGATTTCCGCGTCGGACAGCGACGCAAGCTGATGCAGCCTCGCGTCGAGCTTCTGGCGAATCGGGCCGACGAGGATGCGGTTCGCGGCACCGGCGTAGTAAGGCCAAAGGGCGTCGAGCAGCGCGTCGTCGCGGTTCAAGCCGAAACGGGCGATCAAAGGCGCACCGGTAAGCTGGCGGATTTCGAGCGTATCCATTTGCCGGCCGAGGTCGGTAAGCGTTTGCAGCGACTGCGTTGGGTTCAGTGGCCCGGTGAGCTTCGCAGCCGTATCCGTTGCGCTTCCGATCGTTGTACGGTTGGCGAAACCGGACAGCAACGTGCCGGCAAACCAGCAGCCGATCAGGGCCGTCGTCATCCAGGCTGCGGTGGTCGACAGTGAAAAACCAACGCGGCGGCCGTGGACCTTGCGGCTGTGGTCGGCGATGGTTTGCCAGAGGGTTCGGTGTTGAGGGTTGAGCGTCGGGTCGCCATCATTCGAATCGCCACTCGGCAGATCGAAATCCGGAGACTTCGGCGGCCGCTCTTTGAATAACGGCGCAAACATCACCCCGTGAAGCGTATGCCTCGAAATAGAGGATTCAGCGGTTCGGTGTAGCAGGTCAGATAGCGCTCCGCGCAGCCTCGAAACATGTTGC
The DNA here is from genome assembly GCF_017104595.1 of Burkholderia sp. Tr-20390. Taxonomy (NCBI): domain Bacteria; kingdom Pseudomonadati; phylum Pseudomonadota; class Betaproteobacteria; order Burkholderiales; family Burkholderiaceae; genus Burkholderia; species Burkholderia sp. Tr-20390. Next base: position 28,979 of record NZ_JAAGPC010000014.1, read on the forward strand.
GCCAGCTCGGCAGGGTAACGATCGTCGGCATTCACTGCGAGGCGCGCGACACTAATGTCCGAAAGATTGTCGACGAGATTGCGCAGCGATTCGTCAATCATCTCCCCGCTCATGCGTGTGTTCGCCCATGTGACGCCCATCGCTTCATCCGGGCCGGCCCGGTCGCTGCCGAAATCCGTCACATCCAGCAGATACGTCGGTGCGGCCCAACGTAACATGCGCGCGTGGCGAGCAAGCCGTGCAGCGAGTTCGTCCACGTCAAACGACGCATCGCCGGAACTCCGGTGACGAGTGACGGCGACAATCGCGTCGATCGGACGACGACGGCGCAGACGACGAATCTGATCGAGCCATTCCGTGTCGAGTTTGTCGTCAATTTGCCGCGCATACAACACGACCGTATTGCCGAGAATCGCGTAGCCGGTATCGGCCAACCCCGGCGCGAGCCGCCTGACGAGCGGATAGTCGCCGGCGACAAGCACCCAGCGATCGCGATGACGCCATCGCCAGCCATGCCGCTCGCTCTGGACCTGCTTCAACGATTCGGCTCGCGTCGCGGCATTAACCTTCGAATCGCTTCCCGACGGAGCAACCGTGCGACGCGTGTGATCCTCGACCCACTTCTTCACCGCGCGCCAGCCATTCGCCGGCCGAGACGAATCGCTGAAGCTGAAGATCAACAAGAGTGCCACGAATATGGCGCACAAAATGACGAGCGCCAATCCTCGATCCGCCTCGGTTATCCCAACCAAGTGCGGTCGCGTCCATACGATCAGCCCAGGAAGGACGACAAAAACAAAGGCCCCGAACAGGTCAAGTTTGAATATCCGGTTCATGCGGAAGTACATGTGTTGTTGATGCGTTATCCATGTTCGTCACGACAGCGATGAACACATGGTTTTCGTCGCACTGCGCGACCAGTTGCGGCTTTGGCACTTGACCGGCGACGTACGTTGCACAAGCTGCGGCAAGCCATCCGGCTGAGGCCCCCGCCTTGCCGACGATTCGATCGAGTTCAAACTCCGGCACCGCTTCGTCGTTTTCACCTTCCGGATTGCCAGTGCGTAACGCCGTGCGCAAGGAACCGGCCGTTCGGCTGTCGAATCCGCTCGTCCACAGCGCTCCGATGTCGTCCGGCGCGGTACCGCCCCAACGAAGCCCATAGGTCAGTGCATGGCCAGGATCGTCATTCTCGGCTCGCCGGGGACGGTGGATTGCAGCGATCGGTCGCAATTCGAAGCGCGATGCAAGGCCCTCGGAAACCAACAACAATCCAACCCCAGCCTCAGCTGAACCAGGCGCCGGCGGCTCGGCAATCACTGTGTTGAGCGCCACGGAAACGAGTAACACCGCATGCTGATGCAATGGCCCGTTCCGATCGTCAAGCCAGGCATCGACCGTCATCAGATCGAGCGATTCGGGCGCACGGTCCGCTCTGGCGAAGCGCAACGTGTGACGCCTCCATTCTTCCCGCCATTGCTCGACCACGTCGGACTCTCCGACATAGCCGGAAATGTCGAGCAAAACGCGCAGTGGCAGATCCGCAGGAAGCGCGTTCAAGGTTTCATGCAAGTCGTCGATGAGTCGCTCGTACAACCATTCAAGAACCTCATCCTGACGTTCCGCATCGTCAGCGGCCAGGCGGGCTTCAATCGGCTCGAACCATCTTGCGGAAACCGATTCGTTTGCTTGTCGCTCCGAAGCTTTTGCACACAACTTCATCGCGCCATCGACGATCGGGGCGATACCATTGTCCGTATCGTCTGCGGTTACACGTGCAGCCGCTGCCAGGGCGAGCATCGGCACGCTCTCTCGCGCAAAAGCCTGCGCGTTGTACTTCCTGCTTGCATCGTTCCAGGCTTGGACTTTCGCGCGTTCGAGTTCGTATGCCCGATAGCGCCGGGAGACGACGAAGGCGGAAAAACCCGTCGGATATACGGACACGCATATCCAGAACCACGGCGTGCGAGTCGGCTCATCCTTCGGCCAGAGCAACAGCACAGCCAATACCCCGACCGCCGTGAGCACGATGAACACCGCAGCCCAGAGAACCCGCGACGGCGACTCATCAGGAACCGGCTTCTCCGGCGGGAGGGACGAGAAATCCAGTGCCATTGCTTAACGGCGCCCGCTGTTCGGAAGAGAAGAAATCAAACGGCAACCGCACGCGCACAAGTCATCGTGCTGGGCGACTTCGCGACCCTCATCGAATGCGCCCGAGGTCGCGGTCGCGATATGGTTGTCGCCGTGCCGCGGACAGGTCACCGGATCGTGGAGCCGAGCAAGCGGACGCCCCGTGAAAAAGCGTGTCGCCGAGCCAGCCGTTACGTGGCCTCCGCCGGTATGGCTGTCTCCGACGCGAATGATGCCCGCCATATGTATCCCCGAAATAAAGTGACATCGCCACTGCAGTTCGACAGCAAGCGATTGATGTTGGTTACAGGCGCCCTGGCACCCGGGCGGCAGGCTTCATCGCCTCGCTCGCCTGCCTGACGCGCTCGCCGTGCCTCTCGTCGCGCTTGCGCTTCTTGTCCTCTTCGACGTAATCGCTGGTTCCGAACGTGTCGATCGCTCGTGTCTGGAAGTACAGGTTCGACGACAGCACGTGGTCGTGCCAGCTCGTCAGCATCGTGTCGTGAACCAGCAGGTCGAACAGCGCCATGACTTTGGGCGGCAGCGGGTTCTTGCCGCTCAGGCCCATCTTCCATGCCTGGATCAGCGCCTCCTCTTCCGGCGTCATCATCAAGGCCTCGATCATCGATGCGCTGAACTCAGGATCTGCGTCCCACGGCAGTGATCCGTCTTGAGCCTTTTCACGGATAAGATCTGCTGATTTTTGCAGCCCGGCTTGCCGGGATTCGCGTCGCATCAGCTCTTCGGATTCGCTTTGGATGCGATCCCAGACGCCTACCGAAGGGCGATTCTTCTCGACACCTGCGTCGCGATTAGAAAGCATCTCAGGCAGAACCGAATCCTGCCAGCGAGCCAAAGCTTTGTTGAGCGTCACGCTATCGACCGGCGGTCGCTGGTTGCGCAGTGCGATATACGCTGCCTCAGCGTCGTTGTGTTCCTTCAGCCTCTCCCGGTGCCGCGCGGCGAGATCGTCGAAGCGACTCGTCACGGTTGCGCGAAACGCAGGGGACTGGTAGCGAACCGCCATCCAACGCAGAAACACCTGCATATGGTCGAGAAAATTCAGGCGTGCGACGTAGGGAACCATCTGACGGTAGGCGGCGATTAGTTCTCCGACTTTGTAGGTGGATTTTCCGTCGCGGATGGGGTTTGCGAGGGTGAATCGCTGAAATGCATCGGGTTTAAATTTAGCCAAATCTTCCATGGTGTCCATGACGACACCATGCGATACCGCTTCATTGAGCATGTCGCGCAACGCGACGCGCTGAAGTTCCGCGCGTGCTCCAAGCGTTCCTGGAGGCGCTCCGCCGGTGATGTCTTCACTCGTTCCCGGATAGAGATATTGAAGGCCGCGCGTGTTCTCGAGGCTATCGAGCCGCTGATAGAAGCGCAACTCGTGGGCCGCCGCAAAATGCACGCATCGTTGCACAGACGCCGGTACCGCTAGAGCGCGATCTCCGTAGTTCTGTTTGAGCAGGCCGAGAATCGGCACGATCCCCAGCAGCTTGTTCTCCTCCATCAACGACGATACGGCGTCGAGCAGCCCCATGAATTTGATTTCGATCGGAATCGCCGTCTGGTTCGAATCCTTCGGATCGACAAAGGCCAGCGTCGTCTCGCTCGGACGCTTGTAGCGCTGGGTCAGTTCATTCGCCAGCGCGCGGGCGAGAACACAACCGCGATCGGCGCCGAAGATCGAAACCTGGATCCGCTGGACTTTAGACATTTTCTGCCTGACGTCGTCGATTGATATCTCGAACTGCTTCATCGCGGCCGCCAGCCGATCATCGACGCCCGTTCCGAAAATTCGCGCGACAGCGCGGTTGTCACGAAACCATGGAATCGAATCGATCACCACGCCGAAGAACACCGACTTGGCGGCGCTTTGCGCGATGGACGGAAAATTCTTCTTCGCATCGTAAAGAACCGCGCGCGTGGCAGCACGACCGCGTCGAAGCCAGCGATTGTCACGCTGAAGTTGCAACACGCGGCCGATATTGCGCGGCACGGATTCGACGGAATTGACCAGGTCTTTGAAAGACTGCACGACCGGCCGAAACGAAAACTCCTTGAGACCCTTCTTGAATCCGTCGGTGATAGTGTCTTGCGGGTTGATAGGAAGCCGTTTCACGCCGGTTACGCCCTCGCCGACGCTGACTGCGATTGAAGCGGCTGCATCGGCGCCCTGCTTTCCGAGCTTGAATGCTGCAGACACGATTTGCCCCTCTCGAGCCTCCTTATTCAGCTCCGTTCCGAGTCCAGAATAGTAGAGTCGATACCAAAATTGGTTAGGCTCCTCTCTCCGACGTCGGTCCTTGTTTTCACGATGAGCCTCCCAGAGCCGACAAATATTTGAGTATCGAGAAGTCGTCTTATTGTCGTAGTCTCGATGACGGCCGAATCCATCGAAGAAAAAACCCACGTGCATGACGGCACCGCAAGGAATGCAGCCATCTTGCGGGTACGCCTTCCGTTTCTCCCCAATTGCTGCACGTACCTCCGGTGGAGTCCGGTCCGCCGGATCGAGCATGTGCTTGTCAGCCATGTTGCCCTCTCGAAGTATCTCGTTCAAAGCGACCCTTCTTGATCTCTTGCACAACCGGATCCGGCAATCTCTGCATCGCGGCACCGAAGGCACCTGGCCGGCCTTTCGTTTCCTTCAGGATCCGTTGCACCGCTGGATGCTCATCGAATTTCGGATTAACGATCTGCCTGTAGTACACGTACTGCTCCAAATCTGTCGTGTCGGCCAGGCGATACTTCAACCAGCCTTGCGCCGCGATACGCGCCGTGCGTCGATAGGCGACGGCCATGTCGGCATCGTCCGGGTTCGCCGCCTTCCCATATTTGGTTTGAAGCCAGTAATCGATTTCCGTGTAGTCGATCCTCGTCCCGCTCATGTCGTTCCGAATCTCGAACTCGATGTGATCGTCCGGATAAAAGTGCACGGCCAGCACGTCCTCCCCCGCCCCACCTTTGACTTCTGTCGGTGGAAACTTCACCTTGGTCGTCTTGCGGATCTTCTTGATCGGCGCGTACAGATCTTTAATCGCTTCATCCGCGTCGTAGACTTCCCACTCAACCGTGAACTCCGTCCCCTTCAGCTTGTAGCAGCAGCTCAGACTTCCCGCGCCCGTACCCGGCGGCAAATCTCCCCCGCCACCCGCTCTGTTGCCATACTTGTCGCGAATCGTGAACTCGCTCAGATTGAACGGCGTGTAGTTGAGCCCCATGATGCTGACACCACGGTAGGTCGGCTCGGAGGAAAATGCATCGCAACCGGCCAACATCAATGCGGCAGCGAGGAAGACGACAACTCGTTTAATCATTGACGAAACACCTAAAATTTAAGAACACAATCCGACGTAACACGCGGACTCCGACTCACGAACACGGTCTGACGATCAAGATGAACGTCCTTTCGAATAGCGAATTTCGAGTCGTGTCGATGTCTAATCAAAGCGACCTCTCTTGATCTCTTGCACGACGGTATCTGGCAAGCTCTGCATCGCAGCACCAAAGGCGCCTGGCTTGCCGCTCGTCTCCTTCAGGATCCGTTGCACCGCTGGATGCTCATCGAATTTCGGATTGACGATCTGCCAGTAGTACACGTACTGCACGAGATCTGTCGTATCGGTCAGGCGATACTTCAACCAGCCTTGCGCCGCGATACGCGCCGTGCGTCGATAGGCGACGGCCATGTCGGCATCGTCAGGGTTCGCCGCCTTCCCGTATTTGGTCTGAAACAAGTGGTCCACTTTTGTATACGCGATCCTCGTCCCGCTCATGTCGTTCCGAATCTCGAACTCGATGTGATCGTCCGGATAAAAGTGCACGGCCAGCACGTCCTCCCCCGCCCCGCCTTTGATTTTTGTCGGCGGAAACTTCACCTCGGTCGTCTTGTGGATCGTCTTGATCGGCGCGTACGGATCCTTCATGAACTCATCCTGGTCATATATCTCCCGCTCGACCGTGAATTCCGTCCCCTTCAGCTTGTAGCAGCAACTCAGTCTTCCCGCGCCCGTACCCGGCGGCAAATCCCCCCCTCCACCCGCTCTGTTGCCATACTTGTCGCGAATCGTGAACTCGCTCAGATTGAACGGCGTGTAGTTGAGCCCCATGATGCTGACACCACGGTAGGTCGGCTCGGAAGAAAATGCATCGCAGCCAGTCAGTGCCAGTGCGAGGACCAACAGGATGAAAAACCGACTAGTCACGCGACATTCCTCCAGCCTCCTCCGAATCCGACGCGATGCGAGCCGTCTCCCGCAATACCTCCGCGTCGATATCACTCAATGCGTCCCGAAACGTCTGCTCACCGCTCATCGCGCGATCCAACCTGCCCCGGATCACCGGATGCTCATCGAACCGCGGCGAAATAACGACGCCCTTTGAAACGTAGTTCAAGAGATCGTCATCGTCGGCTATACGGTATCGACCAGCACGTTCGAGCTGTTCCGAAATACGCTCGTAGAGCGCCCGATCCGTAAAATCGTCGAGCATCGCGCCATACATCGCGCGCAACTGCATCGCAAGCTTGTCGGCACGGCCGAGATGCAGCAACGTCATGTGCTGCTCGATCGTCATCACCTGCTCTGCGTCGACGACTGCATCGGCGACACCGGCATCGTTGCGCCAGACGATCTCGTTCGACTCACGATCGCGATGCCATACCTCGACACATGGCGACAGAAACGCCTGAGCCTGTTCTGAGCTCCAGACTCCTCGTAACCGGACAAGAATCCGGTTATCGTAGAAATGCAGAAAGTACGCGCGGTTGTCGGGCGTCGAGTAACGGCAGAACGAGCGAAAATGCGCGGCCAGAGACCGAATGGGAAATGGAGACCATATCCACGTCAGCATGTGCCGTCCGCTCGACTCTCTCCAAAGTCGCCGGACAAGCCGGCTGCCGAGGTCGCGCGAATCGTCGAATGCAAAGCGATCGATCCCGATCAGATACGGGGCGATGTCCGTATAGGTCTCGAGAACACTGTCGCCCCACAGCGACTCCCATTCGAGCCGCGGCACCTGGGCAAGCAGTTTGTCGAGCCCCGGATTGGCGCGCGCATCGGCGAGCAGATACAGGTACGCCGCAACGCCGTCCGCATCGAACGTGTCGAATTGCGCTACCAATCGATCACGCCATGCCTCCCACGGCGCGTCCGACTCTCGGGTTGGGGCCGCACGTCCGGTTCCGGCCATCAAGCGACCTCCGTCATCGCTTCGACACCACGGTGCGCATCCAGCAGACACTCCTTGCATGGCCCAATGGGCATAATCGGCAAACGGGCCGAATGCGAAGCAGGGCCGGTCCAGTGGAAATTTCCGCACTTGAGCGTGATATCCCCCGGGCACCCTAGCTCGATGTTGCCGCCATCGATCTTGAGATAGGCACCACCACTTGTCAGGGTCAGCGCACCGCGCGAGGCCGCGAGGATCGCACCATCGCTGCTCGTGAAGTTCATGTCCTTCGATGCCGACAGCGCCATCGCACCCGTGCGGGCCTGGACGACGACATCCTGTTTGGCCGCGGTGACCCGTACCCCCTGCGCCTGTGCGAAGAGCGATACCTGCCTTCCCGCCGCAACGGTGAAGTTCCGCATGATTCCCACGTCGAAATTCCCGCCGGCCGTCGCGATCAGATTCCGGTCCGCATTGACCTGCAAATGCTCGCCGGACGTGAGGCCGATACCTGACGGTGCGCTCGCCAGAATAGCGGCACGCTTCAAACCATCCAGCGCTTCCGCATAGAACGACTTCTGCTGCTGCAACTCGGCGACGGTCGCCTCTGCCGCTCGTACCGCCTCGGAAAGCGACTCCATGCGATCGATTGCCCGCTGCAACTGCGCCTGCGCGTCCTTCATGTCGAGCTGGTGCCCCGAGGCTCCAATCTGCGCCTCGGTACTCAACAACATGCCCTTCGGGCCGCGCGCCGCAAGATGCCCGTCGGTACGCAGCTCGGCCCCTTGACCGCGTTCGTTACGGGCACCGTCGACCATGTGCCCCAGATTCAGTTCACTGGTCTGAGTTGGCGTCGTGAGATGAATATGCTCGACACCTTCCTTATCCTCCATCCGCAACTCATTCTGCGCAGCCGTCCGAATAAGGTTCCGCGTATGGTTCAGGTTGTTGACCAGATCCGGATGCACACTGTCATGCATCGCCCCGATGATCACCGGCCGGTTCGGATCGCCATCCGTATGGACGACCGCCACCTCCGCCCCGTCGATCAACGGAAAGTGATGCCCGTAGTTGTCGCCGCTGTAAGGCTTCGCGAACCGCACCGGCCGACTCGTCCCACCCGGGCTCCATTCATCGAGATCGAACGGCAGCTTGATCGCGTACCAGCCCTGTTCGGTCAGATACGCATACTTGTAGTTGCCCGGCGACGTAATCCGCGCCGGCAGAATCCCGTCGACCACCGGCCGCGAAACCGATGCCACCGGTGTACGCCATACACGATCCGACGGAATCCCCTCGAACGCCACCCAATACGACTCATTCCGCCCGCCGTGTGATTCGACCGACGTGACGAACACCCCGTGCTTCGCGTCGACCGGATTCGGCTCGACCCGCATCACCTCGCCGGCTTCGAGCCAGAATGGATTGCCCGTCCCCTTGAACGTAATCTGCCCGGCCAGATACGCCTCATGCCGAAGCCGGGCAATCTGCTTGCCCTCTTCGGGCGTCTCGTAGTGCTCGCCCCAGCGGTAATCGACGGCATTCGTCGTCTTGTCGTCGCGCGCCGTGTTTTCCTCGACCAGCAGCGATACCCCGGCCTGCCGATGGTTGTAGTCATGCAGCCGTACGGCCTCCGGCACACGCTTCATCTCTCGCCCGAGCATCTTGATCGCATCGGCGCCGACACTTTCGAGCCCCGAGTCACGCCGATACGGCACCGTGCGCTGCTTGCGCGCATACGCGTCCAGATCGTCGCCGAACACGACCACCGCGCGATCCTTCTTCTGCTCCCAGCGAAACCAGATCCCCGCTTCCGCACAAATCCGCTGAATGAAGGCGAACGTCGTCTCGTGATATTGCGTCACGTACTCGCGACGCTTGTACTGCCCGCGCAACTGGAACTGGAAATCGACACCCGCGCGATACCCGTAATGCCGCAGCGTGTCGGTCACGATCTCCTCGACCGACTGCTTCTGAAACAGCCGGCTGGTCACGCCACGATCGAGATCCGCCAGCGTCGGTTCCAGCACGACCCGGTAGCGCGTTTCGTCCGCCGACGTCTCAAGCTCGTCGAACTGTGTGATGACACCGTGAACCGTATAAGCCATCGGTTTCGCACTGAACTGCGCCGCATTCTCTCCGAACATCTTCCGCAGGTAATCCATGTCCGGATCGACCGGATCGGCAATGAACTTTGCCGGCCGCCCCAACACCTGGTTCATCGGAATCCCCGCTGTCGGGCTTGTGAATTCGATCTCGTATCGATAAAGCTGGCTCACGCGGTCCAGCCCGGTGAACTTCAGGATCGAGAAAGGCGCCGGATGCGGCGCCAGCTTCAATTCATAAGCCTGCGTAGGCAAAATCATCGACATCGACTCTCTCGGTTGCGCAACCACACGCCGCCGGGACAACAATCGTCACCCCGGCGGATCCTGCTCAAACGTCAGATCAGTTCTTGGCCTTCGGCATCTGCGACACGAGCGACAGCCCGATATCCATCCCTTCGACCTGGAAGTGCGGGACGATGAACAACTTGATCCGGAAGAAGCCCGGGTTGTCCTCGATATCCTCGACCGTGACCTTCGCCTCACGGAGCGGATGCGACGCCTGCAACTCGTCGCCCGGATCCTTCATCTCGGTCACGAGCCCCTTGATCCAGTTGTTCAGCTCGAGCTCGAGCAGACGACGATCCTTGGTCGTGCCGATGTTCTCGCGCTGGATCAGCTTCAGGTAGTGCGCGATGCGCGACAGCAGGAAGATGTACGGCAGCCGCGCGTTGATGCGGCTGTTCGCGGTCGCTTCCTTGGTCTCGTACAGGGCCGGCTTCTGCGCCGAGTTCGCGGAGAAGAAGCACGCAAAGTCGTGGTTCTTGTAGAACGACAACGGAATGAAACCGAGATTCGCGAACTCGAACTCGCGCGTTTCCGGGATCAGCACTTCGGTCGGGATCTTCGGCTGGTAGCCGGTGCCGAGGTCGTACAGGTGGACGGGCAGATCCTCGACCTTGCCGCCCGCCTGCGGCCCGCGGATCTGCACGCACCAGCCGTTGCTCACGAAGCTGCGCACCATGTTCGCCGCGAACGCGAACGACGCATTCATCCACAGGTACTTGTCGTGATCGGGGCCCTTGACGGCCTCCTCGTAGTTGAACGCCCGCACCGGCGCCGTGTCCTTGCCGTACGGCAGACGGCCGAGCACGCGCGGCATCGTCAGGCCCACGTAACGCGCGTCGTCGGTATCGCGGAAGCTCTTCCACTTGATGTATTCGGCGCGATCGAAGTAGTTGCCGATGTCCTGAATCGCCGCGACTTCCTCCATCGACTGCTTGCCGAAGAACGCCGGCCCGACCGAGCCGATGAACGGCATGTGCGCCGCGGCCGCCACCTTCGAGATGTTGCGCAGCAGTGCGACGTCCATCGGCGAATTCGCGAACTCGAAGTCGCTAATCATCGCGCTGATCGGCTGGCCCCCCGGCGTGTCGTATTCCTCGATGTACGTCAGGCGGTACAAGCCGCTCTGGATGAGTTCCGGCGTATCCTCGAAGTCGCGCTGCAGCGCATCCTTCGACACGTCCAGCACTTCGATGCGCGCGTTCTTGCGGAAATCGGTGCGGCTCACGAGCATCTTCAGGCCGCGCCAGCGCGCTTCGAGCGCCTGGAATTCCGACTTATGCATCACGGCGTCGAGCTGGCGGCCGATCTGCCGGTCGATCTGGCCGATATGGAAGTCGAGCAGCGATTTGTCGAGGCGGTCCACCGGCTGGCTCGCCTTCGCGACGAGTTCGAGGAACGCGCCCATCCCGCGCGCGATCCGCTCGTCGGCCGATGCCTCGGACAGCATGTCGTTGTCGCGGAACGCCTCGAGCGGGCGCGCCTCGCTGATGGGCTTCAGGTTGATCTTGCTGCACAGCGACGCATAGACGCTGTCGATATCCCCGTGCGGGGCGTCCAGCACGACGGTCTCGGTCGCGCCGCTCTGCTGGGTTTCAGTGGGTTTCATCTCGGGTCCTGTCTGCGATCGAATCGCTACGATGTTGCGGAATGCGCTGAACGCGCGTTTTGCCCAGCGGCGTTCACGCATGCCCTTCCGGCTGCGTCGCGGCGGTCGCGATCTGTGCGAGCTCGCCGCGCAGCTTCGCGGACAGGCGATCGTCCTTCAGCACCTTCTCGAACTCGCGGCGGAACGTGCCGTTGTCGAGCAGATTCGATTTCAGGTCGCGCAGCAGATTGCGCATCGCGAGAAGCGCCTGGAGTTCGGGAATCTGGCGCGCCACCTGCTCGGGCTCGAAATCCTCGATCGACCGGAACGACAGGTTGACGGGCAGTTCCGAACCGTCGCCGGCCAGCGTGTTGTCCGCGGCGATCTTGAGATCCGGCGCGTAGTCGGCCAGCACCGCATCGAAGTTGTTCTTGTCGATGCTTACCTTCTTGCGCTCGGCCAGCGGCGCCTGTTCGCGCCCGGCGCTGAAGTCGCCCGCCACCAGCAGCTTCAGGGGCAGCTCGACCTTCTTCTGCGCCCCGCCCGTATGCAGATCGAGGGTGATCGACACCCGGCTCTTCGGGATCTCTCGCTGAAAGCTATCCAATTCGTTCTCCTTATCTCAGGAAGCTTGAAGACTCCGCGACACGCACCCACGACCACGGATGCTCCGTCGTCCGCATCGCCCATGCCGAACCCCGCAACGTGCATCGACGGACGACCGAGTCGGATATTCGCGGCCCGATATCCGACTCAGGCGGCAGAAAATATCACGGCCTTTATCGACGAGTAAACCCGAAACGCAAAAAATCGGAAATTAACGACGCGGCAATTTTTCGATCATAAGACTTGTCCTATTCCCATGCGATCTATCAACGCACGCCACGGCGCCTTGACGCCACCCACAAACGATATCCAACTAATCCTTAAATTTTTCCTATGCCCATGATTTTTATACAATAAATTTCACAAAAAAACCAAGCCGAATCTTAATAAAACAAATGCACATCATGATTCGATACATAAAAACCAAATCCACCCCATCAATCTCACAATAAACTCCCATTTATCTCAAATTAACCGAAACTATTTCCAACAAATTCTAATAGACCGGGGTATACGAAATCGCAAAACGATGTATAGAATCGGCACCTCATAATTCCTGGATCATTACAACCACACCATGCGGATCGAAAAGCCGCTCTGGCATGAAGGGCTGATTCTCACGCAGCAGCATTTCCAGCAGCAGGAACGCTGGAACGGGTTCGCGCTGCAACAACTGGCTTCGGCGATTGCCGTTGAGCCGTGGGGGACGCTGAACGTCGACGTCGACGAAGAGGCTCTCGCCGCCGGTCGCCTGAAGCTCACTCGGCTGCAATTGCGTTTCCCCGACGGCACGCCGATCGACACGACCGTCGCCGATGCGTTGCCGCCCGCGCGCGACCTGACCAGCGAAATTCCTGTCGATGCCCAGACCATCGACGTGCTGGCCGCGCTCGCGCTGCCCGATGCGAACGGCAACAACTGCCGCTTCGACGAAACGGCGCTGGCCCGCCCGCGGCGCGCGTATCGCGAATTCGTCAAGGTGACAGACCTGAACGGCGCAAGCGAAACCGAAATCGCCGCCGAGCGCCACGCCGTCCGGTTGCTGTTCGGCTTCGAGTCGCACGCGGACGACACGGCATGCGCGATCGCACGACTGATACGGACGACGAGCGGACAGTTCCAGGTCGATCGCCGATATGTCCCGCCTTGCCTGACGTTATCCGGTCACGCGCTGCATATCGAGCGCGTCCAACGGATCGCCGATATCCTCGCCGCCAAAAGCGCGATCCTCGGTGCACGCCGCAGCGAGCGCATCGAGCAGGTGGCCGAATACGGCGTCGCCGACGTCCAGCTTTTCTGGCTCCTGAACTGCATTCATCAGGCCTGGCCGCAACTGCGCTTCCTGGCGTCGCACCCGGGGCAGCCGACCGATCGCCTGTACCAGGTACTCACCCAGTTGGCCGGCTCGCTGACCACGTTCTCGACGCGCGTCTCGCTGACCGATATTCCCCCTTACGATCATGCGAGCGCCCATGACGTGTTCACGACGCTCGAATCGCTGATGCGCGATCTGCTCGACGCGATCATCCCGTCACGGGTCGTCTCGATCGGGCTCTCGCATACGACGCCGACCACCTGGGTCGGTCAGTTCCGCGACGAACGCATCGTCGAAGGGGCCGCGGACTGGTATCTGTCCGTCAACGCCGCACTGCCGGCATTCGAGCTCGTCGAACAGTTCCCGCGCCTGTGCAAGATCGGCGCACCGGACGACGTCGAACACATCGTCAATTCCGCCGTTGCGGGAATTCCGCTCAAGGCTGTGCAGCGGGTGCCCGGCGCCATTCCGGTCCGGCTGGACAACCACTATTTCGCGCTCGATGCGCACGACGCCGCGCATGCGAGGATGCTCGCCGCACGCGCCTGCCAGATCTATCTGCCGGCGTCGGTTCCCGACGCGTCGATCGAACTCTATGCGGTGCTGCGCTGATGAACACCCTCGTCTCTACGCGTCACGAAGCCGCGCTGCTTGCGCGGGAGCCGTCGTCCGGTCACTCGCCTCGCGCGTCGATACGTGCGCTGCTGCGCGATACGGCGCTGCTCGTCTCTCATCTGTCGAACGGCGGTCAGGTCGACAACCATGAAAACCTGCGTCGGCAATGCCTCCGGCTCGTCGCCCAGTTCTCGACAGCGCTCGATGCGCAAGGGATTGCCGCTGACGTACGGGACGATGCCGTCATCGCCCAGTGCGGGCTGATCGACGAAGCCGCCCTGCGGTATCTGCCGGCCGCCAGCAAGGGGGACTGGGAGTCCCGACCGTTGCAGGTCGACCGATTCGGCACGCACGACGCCGGCACGCGCATTTACGAGCGACTCGAGTTCCGGATGCGCGAACCCGCACCGAACGTCGACTTGCTCGAATGCTACGCGGCCGTTCTCGGCCTGGGATTCCGCGGCCGCTACGCCGCCCGCTCGGGCGCATCGGCAGACGCGCACGACGGCGAAGCGAAACGTCAGGCACTGATCGCCGCACTGGTGGCGCAGATAGATCAGTTGCGGCCGGCCACGCGGCCGGGCTTCGTCACCGATCGCTCGAACACGCGTCTGATCGACCGTCTCAGAAGCCTGTCGCCATGGGCGATCGCGGGAACGGCCTGCGTGATCGCGATACTCGTCTGGTTCGCGTGGGATCGCATCCTCGATGCGGAACTGGCACAACTCGTTCAGAAAGTGAAACGGCCGTGACTTCGGACACCACACTCCCACCTGCCGCCACCCACACCGATTCCGATGCGGCACGCGCGGCCCTGTCGGGCCTGGGCTATCCGCTACGCTCGGTCGTGACGCTGTCCGCGGCGCTGACGCTGGCCGTCATCGGAGGGGTGATGCCCGTCGATCGCGGCGTCATGTTGGGATGGGTGGCATTCGTCGTCGCACTCTCCGTGCTGATCCTCTGGCGGCATTCGCGCAGATTGACGCGGGCTCGCGAACGGAACGTACACGTGATCGCGCAGCTCGGCGCAGCGACCGCCGACCTGCCCGTCGCTCTGCGCACGAGAATGCCGCTCGCCCTCGTCACCGGTGACGGCCTGCCTGCCTTGTTCGATCGCGATACGGCACGCTCGCGCTTCGTCCATGTTGGCGACGGTGCAATCTGGTTACGCGCAGACCGGCCCCAGGATCTTCCCCGGCTCGCCGTCGCGGTCCGCCAGTGGCGCGACGGCCATGCGCCGGATTGCGTCGTGCTGTCGGTCGCGCCGGGCCTTCATGCGAACGACGATACGCTGTCGCAGTCGCTGCGTGTGATCCGTCAGGCCGTTGCGGATGCGTCTCGCATGCTCGGCACGTCGCTGCCGGGCTACGTCGCCCTCTATCAGCGACTCTCGAACGCGGATGCCGCGACGATGCCGGCGGCCGGCGAATCGGCGGCCCAGTGGTATGGCATGTCGACGGGATCGGCAATCGTCGATCTGCACCACTTCGACGCCGCAATCGACGCAGCCGAGTCGGATGCGTTCCATGCCGACGGAAGCCAGGCGGTCGCGGCGCGTGCCGCCGGAATCGCGTCGATGATCGGATGGAGCCGCCGTATCGTGTTCGACCCGCTGACGGATCGACGCCAGCCCGCCTCGCCCTGGCCGCTGTTCGGCGCCGGCTGGATCGACCATGGCCCGGCAACGGGCCCCGGCAAACCGTGGGAACGTGAAGTACGCGGCCAGACGGGTATCGCTCCCGCTGCACTGCCTGCGTCGCCGCTGCCCTGGCCCTTGCCGCAGCCGCTGATCGACGCGACGCCACGCCGGTCGTGGCGATCGCCGCGCATCACCGCCGTCGCGCACGTCATTGCGATCGTTGCCTGTGCTGCGATCGCCGCCATCTGCTGCGCCGCGAAGAACAACGAGGCGCTGATGGCTCGCATCGGCGAGCACCTCGAACGCTTCAACGGTATCCCTGCCATGCAGGACGCGGCAAAACGCGACGCGCTCCGGGTCCTTGCGTCGGATCGCGATCAGCTCGACCGGTACGCGCGTGTCGGCGTTCCGCTCCGGCTGTCGTTCGGCACTTATCACGGTGCACCGCTGCTGCCGGTCCTCAACGAAGCCATCGCCTCGTATGAACCGCCCCCACCGCCGCCCGCCGTCGTCACGCTGGACAGCATGTCGCTGTTCGACAGTGGCAAAGCGCAGCTCAAGACGGGCACCACGCGCGCGATGGTCGATTCGCTCGCACTGATCAAGGCGCATCACGGCAAGCGCGTGCTCGTCGCCGGCTATGCGGACGATCAGGGCCGGCCCGATCGCAATCTGAAGCTGTCGATCGATCGTGCGTCGGCCGTGCGCGACTGGCTTGTCGAGGCATCCGGCATCCCACCGACACAGTTCGCGATCCAGGGCTATGGCGATACACGACCGGTCGCGGATAACGCCACACCGGAGGGGCGAGCAAAGAATCGTCGGGTCGAAATCACGCTCGTGCCCGATACACCGGTGCCTGCCGTCCCGACCGGTGCCGCGAAGTAATACGCGTTTGGGTTCCCGAGGCGGCCGCCTCGGGTTTGTCAACGCCGGAATCCGATTCCGGCGATTCGTAGTACGAAGAAGAAGGAGTGAACAAATGGCAATTCCGGCCTACATGTGGCTCAAGGACGACGGCGGTGCGGACATCAAGGGTTCGGTGACCGTCCAGGATCGCGAGGGCAGCGTCGAACTGGTTGCGTTCGATCACGGCGTGCACATTCCAACCGACGGCAATACGGGCAAGCTGACCGGCACGCGCGTGCACAAGCCGATCACGCTGACGAAGGAGACGGACGCGTCGACGCCCTATCTGTACAAGGCCGTGACGAGCGGCCAGACGCTGAAGTCGGTCGAGATCAAGTGGTACCGGATCGACGACGCGGGCAAGGAGAAGGAATACTTCAACACGAAACTCGACAACGTGAAGATCGTCGCGGTGAAGCCAAAGATGCTCGACATCAAGAACCCCGACTACGAGAAGCACAACCATCTCGAAGACGTGGAACTGCGTTACGAGACGATCACGTGGTCCTACAAGGACGGCAACATCATCCACAAGGACACCTGGAACGAACGTTCCTGATGGACTGAACAGCTGGCGGATTCCGTCGCTCGCGCGGCGGGAATTCCGCCGCTCCCGGCAACCGCCCTCCCCCCTCCTGACCCGCTACCGACATGACGCCGCCGCTCCGGGACGCTTCCCATCTCATTCGCTGCCTCAATCCCCACTGCACGCGTGCGCTCGAAGCCGCCGCGAGTCTTTGCCAGACCCGGCTCGCCGACGAAATCGCGGTCGAACACTGGGTGTTGAAGCTGATCGAGGCGGACGATGGCGACATTCCCGCGCTGCTGCGCCACTACGATCTCGACATCGATGCCGTCTGGGAGGCAATGATCGAGGTGATCGACCGCGTTCCACGCACGTTGCGCGGCATGCCGGCGCTGTCGCGACAGCTCGCCACCGTGATCGAGGATGCGTGGGTGCATGCGATGGCCGACGATCGCGCCGGCACCATTCGCTCCGGACATCTGCTGCAGGCCATCGTCGATGCGCCGCACGTGCTGCGAACGCAGCGTGCGTGGCCACTGCTGTCGGTCTCCAGCGTGCAGATCCAGCGCGTGCTGCCGCGGCTTGGACGACGGTCGTGCGAAAACGCCGGCGACGACCCCATACCAGCGCGCGAAACCGACTCGGCCGGCGATCTGCCCGCCGACGGCACGACGCCGTCGGCCACCTCCCCGCAACACACCCCAGCGCGCACGGTCGAACCTGACGCGCTCGCTCGCTTCGCACTCGACCTGACCGAAAAAGCGCGTCGTGGCGAGATCGATCCTGTCTTCGGCCGCGACCGGGAGATCAGGCAGATGATCGACGTGCTCGCACGGCGCCGCAAGAACAATCCGATCCTCGTCGGCGAGCCCGGCGTAGGCAAGACCGCGCTGGTCGAAGGGCTCGCATTGCGCGTAGTCGAAGGCAGCGTGCCGGAAACGATCCGGGATACGCGCATCCTGACGCTCGATCTCGGCTTGCTGCAAGCCGGTGCGGGCGTGAAAGGCGAATTCGAACAACGGCTGAAGAACGTCATCGACGAAGTGCGGACTTCGGCCACGCCGATCCTGCTGTTCATCGACGAAGCGCACACGTTGATCGGCGCAGGCAACGCCGCCGGCGGCGCCGACGCGGCCAACCTGCTGAAGCCGGCGCTCGCGCGCGGCGAATTGCGCACGATCGCGGCCACCACGTGGGCCGAATACAAGGAATACTTCGAACGCGATGCCGCGCTCGAACGACGTTTCCAGGTGATCAAGGTCGACGAACCGGACGACGATACGGCCTGCGTGATGCTGCGCGGGCTTGCGAGCCGATATGCAAAGCATCACGACGTCCACATCCGCGACGAAGCGATCGTCGCGGCCGTGCGGCTGTCGCGCCGCTACATTCCAGCCCGGCAACTGCCGGACAAAGCCGTCGACCTGATCGATACGGCCGCCGCGCGCGTGAGGATGGCGCTCAACGTACCGCCTGCGGAACTGCAGCAGGCGCGCGCCGCACTGGAGGCGCTCGAACTGGAGCGCGCCGCACTCGATGCGGACGCCGGCGCCGGGATCGTCGACATCGCCGAACGACGAACCGCGATCGACAGGGAACACGAAGACATGCGCGGCACCGCCGATGCGCTGCTCGGCCAGTACACGCGGGAACAAGAACTCGTCGGCAACTTGCGCGCCCTCCGTGGCTCAACCGATCAGGCGCCCGACCCGGCAGCCGTTTCCAACGCGCTCGACGCGTTATCGACCGCTCAGGGCAAAGCCCCCATGATCTTCGCCGACGTCGATGCGCAATCCATCGCGCGAGTCGTCGCCGAATGGACGGGCGTGCCGGTCGGCAATCTCGTCGAGGACGAGTTGCGCAGCCTGCTCGCGCTCGAAGCGGCGCTCGCCACACGCGTGGTCGGACAGGATGAGGCGATCGGCGCGCTGGCCGAGAGCCTGCGCACGGCCAAGGCGGGCCTGAAGAGCGAACATGCGCCACTCGGCGTGTTCCTGCTGGCAGGGCCGTCCGGTGTCGGCAAGACTGAAACCGCGCTGGCGCTCGCCGACCTGCTGTTCGGCGGCGAAGCCGCACTGACGACGATCAATCTGTCCGAGTATCAGGAAGCGCACACGGTGTCGCAGCTCAAGGGCTCGCCGCCCGGCTACGTCGGCTATGGACGCGGCGGCGTGCTGACCGAAGCGGTACGCCAGCGCCCGTACTGCGTCGTCCTGCTGGACGAAGTCGAAAAAGCGCATCGCGATGTGCTCGACATCTTCTATCAGGTGTTCGACCGTGGCACGATGCGCGACGGCGAGGGGCGCGAGATCGATTTCCGCAACTGCGTGATCGTGATGACGTCCAATCTCGGCAGTGCAGAAATCGACGACGCGACAGCCGACGGCGCGTCGATTACGCAGGCAGGCCTGCGAGAAGCCATTCACTCACAACTGATCGCGCACTTCCAGCCGGCGCTGCTCGCACGCTTCCAGACACTCGTCTACCGGCCGCTCGACGCCGCCGCGCTCGCGTCGATCGTGCGCATCAAGCTGGGCAAGATTGCCCGGCGCCTCCATCGGCAACATGCCGTGACACTGACGTACGCCAACGACCTGATCGAATCGATCGCGCAACGCTGCGTGTCGCGGCAATCCGGCGCACGCAGCGTCGACGCGTTCCTCAATCAACGCGTGCTGCCGGTTGTCTCGCACGAACTGCTTGCCCGGATGGCTGAAGGGGTCACGCCGAGTGAAATCCTGCTGTCGGCAGCGCCCGACGGTACGATGACAATCGATTTCACCGACGTACCGCGGGCCATCAATGAAGGCGCAGGCCAACGGAGCCATCGATGACCGCCGGCCCGTCCCTCTACGACATGCTGCTTGGCCAGATCGGCGGCGAACCGATCGGCGCATACGACGACCGCACACTCGAATGCCTGAGCGTTCAGCAGAACGTGCGCCGCATTCTCAACACGCGGGCAGGCGCGCTGAAACACCTGCCCGACTATGGCCTACCTGACCTGACGAACATCTACAAGGCTCTGCCCGCGTCGTCGCATTTGCTCAAGCAGCAGATGGAGGCGACGCTGCTGAAGTACGAGCCACGCATTCGCGCGATCGACGTCGGAATCGTCGATAACCGCGATCCGGGCATCCTCGTCAGCTTCGAGATGACCTGCCACCTGAAGAACGCGGGGCTCGTGCGTTTCGGCACTTACTTTGACCCGCCCGGTCGCCTGCGCATCGAACGGTACGTCGCCCGCTCATGATCACGCGCGATCAGCCCTCGTGCGCCAGATGCACCGCAAACCCCAACTTCCCCGGCACGATTTCTTCCTTCAGCGTCAACGCCGGAATGTCGTAATCGCCCGCGTTCTGCCTGCGGAACGGAATCGGCTGCGTGCTCCACAGTTCATCCAGGCGCTTGCCGAGCGCCGCACGCGTTTCGTCGAAGCGCACGTCGTTCATCTTCCCCGTCCGGTAGATCACGAACGGCGGCAGCACGTCGAAGCCCGGGTAATACAGCATCCCGTGCTGGATCGGGAACAGCACGTCGTCGATCGGCCCGTTGATGCCGCGCGGGCTGTAATGCGACTCCCACCCGCCCGCCGTGACGATCACCATCGCGCGCTTGCCGGCAAGCGAACCTTCGCCATAGCGATCGCCCCAGTGCGTATCGGAATGCTCGCCCACGCCGTAAGCGAAGCCGCACGCATACACGCGCTCGAACCAGCCCTTCATGATCGCCGGCATCGAGAACCACCACAGCGGGAACTGCAGGATCACCGCATCGGCCCACCGCAGCTTGTCCTGCTCGCGCACGATGTCTTCGCGCTGCGTGCCGGTTGCAAACGCGTGCTTCGAGTCGTTCGACGGGTCGAAACGCGCGTCCGGCGCACGCCCGGTCAAGTCGTCCGCGTCGAACGCCGCCTTCCAGTTCATCGCATACAGGTCGGTCACCTGCACCGTGTGGCCGGCCGCTTCGAGATGGGCGACGGAGAAGTCGCGCAATGCGCCGTTCAGCGAACGCGGTTCAGGATGGGCATAGACGATCAGCACATTCATGTTCGGTACTCCGTTGATTGAATGACTGCAGGATGCCGCCGCCAACGGTATATTTGAAATGAATTCCTGATATTCCAGGTATAGCCATGAACAATCTCAGACGACTCGATCTCAATCTGCTCGTCACGCTCGACGTGCTGCTCGCCGAGCACAACGTCACGCGCGCGGCCGAGAAACTGAACATGTCGCAGCCGTCGGTGAGCGTGCAATTGCAGAAGCTGCGCGACGTGTTCGGCGATCCGCTGCTGCTGCCGGGGCCGCGCGGAATGCGGCCGACCGCACGCGCGGAAGCGCTGCGCGAACCGTTGCGCGATGCGCTCGAAGCAGTCGAGCGCGCGGTCATTCCGGCCACGCCGTTCGATCCCGCGACCGCGACGAACACGTGGCGCGTGGCCGCGACCGACTACGGCGAATCGACGATCGTGCTGCCCGCGCTGAACACGCTGCGTTCGGCCGCGCCCGCCACGCGCCTCGCCGTGGTCGAGCTGGTACCGCCGCGCATCGAGCAGGATACCGAACGAAACGGCATCGATCTCGTCTTCCATATGACCGAAGCGTCGCCGCCCGGGATGCGGCGCTTGCCGCTGTTCGCCGAGCGTTACGTGCTCATCGGCCGTGCCGGGCACCCGAAGCTGAAGCGGCGCCCGACGCTCGCGCAGTTCGGCACGCTCGAGCACGTGATCGTGTCGCCCGACGGCGGCGGCTTCTTCGGCGTGACGGACGAAGCGCTCGCGAAGGTGGGCGCCACGCGGCGCGTCGTGCTGTCGGTGCCGCATTTCCTGTTCGTGCTGTCGGCCGTGGCGAGCACCGATCTCGTCGCAATGGTGCCCGAGCGGCTGGTGCGCGACGTGCCCGCGCTGCGCGTGGTGGCAGCGCCCGTCGACGTGCCCGGCTATGAAATGTCGATGCTGTGGCACGAACGCGTGCATCGCGATCCGGCGCATCGGTGGTTGCGGGAGACGATCGCGGCAGCGGTGTAGATCGGTCGCGTGCCCGGGGCGGCCGCCCGCTTCGATCGCCGTCGCACGAAATCCTTCATCCGGGGCTTGAAACCGCGCCAAACACTGTATATATTTACAGTGCTTTTGCACCATTTGACCCGAATTCCGTCATTCACAGACGAACGGACTTTTGTGAGGCGACCATGTTCCAGGCATCCGCATTCGATCCCGAGCAACCCGGCTTCAACCCCGTCCACTTCGAGCGCGCCGCGCAGCGGGCGGTCGTCGATCTGCAGCGAGTCGCGGGCGGCCCCGCGCAGCGGGCGCTCGGCCTGCGGCGCCGCACCCATCCCGCGGCCGTGCGCACGATGAGCTGGCAGGCGCTGCTGAACGTCGAAGAGCTGGCATTCTCGAATGCCGGCTTCCTGAGCCGCAATGATCCGGCCGTCGTCGACGCGTTCATCCGGCTGCGCGACAGCCGCCTGGTCGCCGCGGATGTCGAGGAGCCGGTCGACTGGCGCCGCGACGATGATGACCTCCCGGCCATCTACCTGATCGTCAAGGCGATGCTGGAAGCGGAAGAGGAAGAACGGGCCGAAGCGGCCTGAGCCGTGTGATGGCCAATCGCCGTCACGGTCTGTCAGGGTAGCGCCGCCACGTTGCGTGGCGACGCGGCCGGCGTTGCGGCTCGTTTCAGTCCTGCGCCAGCGAATCGGGGCGGCAGACGGCGAGCCACGCATCGCCGCGCTGGCGGATCACCGCCACGCGGCGCACCTTCAAGGGGCCGTCGCAGCGACCGCCCGTTACAGCCGCGCGGCGAGCCGTGAGCCCTGATCGATCGCGCGCTTCGCGTCGAGTTCGGCGGCCAGCTCCGCGCCGCCGATCAGGTGCACCGAGCGCCCGGCCGCCTGCAGCGGCGCGAGCAACGCGCGCTGCGGCTCCTGCCCCGTGCAGAGCACGATCGTGTCGGCTTCGATCAGCTCGTGATCGGTGCGCTGCTCGCCGTATGACACGTGCAGCCCACGCGCGTCGATCTGTTCATAGTTCACGCCGCCGATCATCTTCACCTGCTTCATCTTCAGCGTCGCGCGGTGAATCCAGCCGGTCGTCTTGCCGAGCCCCTTGCCGAGCGGCGCGGCCTTGCGCTGCAGCAGCGTCACTTCGCGCGCCGGCGCCGTCACCTGTGCCCGCGTCACGCCGCCACGCGTCGCGGCCGGGTCGGTCACGCCCCACTCGGCCTTCCACTCTTCCAGGTCGAGCGCCGGCGATTCGCCTTCCTGCACCAGGTACTCGGCGACATCGAAGCCGATCCCGCCCGCCCCGACCACCGCGACACGCCGGCCGACCGGCTGCCGGCCCGCGAGCACGTCGATGTAGCTGAGCACGTTCGGCCCGTCCTGCCCCGGGATCTTCGGGTCGCGCGGCGCGACGCCGGTCGCGAGCACGATCTCGTCGTAGCCGCCCGCGATCAGGTCGCTCGCATCGACGCGGCGGTTCAGGTGCAGGTTCACGCCGGTCAGCTCGACCTGGCGGCCGAAGTAGCTCAGCGCTTCGTGAAACTCTTCCTTGCCGGGAATCCGCTTCGCCATGTTGAACTGGCCGCCGATCTCGGCCGCGCCGTCGAACAGGTCGACCTGATGGCCGCGCTGCGCGAGCACGGTCGAGCATGCGAGCCCGGCCGGCCCCGCGCCGACCACCGCGATGCGTTTCGGCTGCGCGGCGGGCGTGTATTTCAGTTCCGTCTCGTGGCACGCGCGCGGGTTCAGCAGGCACGACGCGATCTGGTTCTTGAACGCGTGATCGAGGCACGCCTGGTTGCAGCCGATGCAGGTATTGATCTCGTCGGCACGGCCCTGCGCGGCCTTGACCACGAACTCGGCATCCGCGAGCAGCGGGCGCGCCATCGACACCATGTCCGCGCAGCCGTCCGCGAGGATCTGCTCGGCCACTTCGGGACGGTTGATGCGGTTGGTCGTCACGAGCGGAATGCCGACCTCGCCCTTCATCTTCTTCGTCACCCACGCGAACGCGCCGCGCGGCACCGACGTCGCGATCGTCGGCACCCGCGCCTCGTGCCAGCCGATCCCCGTGTTGATGATGGTCGCGCCCGCCCGCTCGACGGCCTTCGCGAGCTGCACGGTTTCGCTCCAGTCGCTGCCGTCCGGAATCAGGTCGAGCATCGACAGCCGGTAGATCAGGATGAAATCGCGGCCGACCGCTTCGCGCGTGCGCTCGATGATCTCGATCGGCAGCCGGATGCGGTTCTCGTACGAACCGCCCCACTGGTCGGTGCGCTTGTTCGTATGCATCGAGATGAACTGGTTGATCAGGTAGCCTTCGGAGCCCATGATCTCGACGCCGTCATACCCGGCTTCCCGCGCGAGCTTCGCGCAGCGGACGAACGCGCGGATTTGCCGCTCGACGCCGCGCGCGCTCAGTTCGTGCGGCGCGAACGGCGAGATCGGCGACTTGATCTTCGACGGCGCGACCGCGAACGGGTGATAGCCGTAGCGTCCCGTATGCAGGATCTGCAGCGCGATCTTGCCGTCCTCCGCGTGCACGGCCTCCGTGATCTCGCGATGCCGCCGCGCGGCAGCCGACGTCATCAGCGTGCCGCCGAACGGCTTGGTCCAGCCGGCCACGTTCGGCGCGAAGCCGCCCGTCACGATCAGGCCGACGCCGCCGCGGGCGCGTTCGGCGAAATATTCGGCGAGCCGCGGCAACGTCTTGCGGCTGTCCTCGAGGCCCGTGTGCATCGAGCCCATCAACACGCGGTTCTTCAGCGTCGTGAAGCCGAGATCGAGCGGGGCGAGCAGGTGGGGAAAGGTCGTGGTCATAATGAGCGTGCCGATTCGTGCCAGTAAGCGATGCGTGACATCGTAGGCGTGCGCCGCCTTGAACGTGAGGGGGCAAACAGCCATAATGCTTGTCATTTCCGGCCAAGACGACATGACTTCCCCTCTCGCCAAGGACCGCCTCGGGCTGCGCCGGCCGACGATTCCGGTCGCCTATACGCGCCTGCTGCTGCAGGCGCTGGCCGCGCGCGGGGTCGATCTGGCCGCCGTGCGCGCCGGCACGGGCCTGCGCGATGCGGTATTGGCCGAACCGGACGCGCGCGTCGCGCCGTCGCAATGGGGGCGGCTCGTGCTGAATGCGATCGAGATCGGCGGCGATCCGGGCATCGGGCTCGCGTTCGGGCTGCTGCTGAAGCCGACCGTGCACGGCTTTCTCGGCTACGCGACGCTGACCGCGCGGGACATCCGGGAAGCGCTCGCCGTCACGCAGCGCTACTTCCGGATGCGCAATCGCCAATATCGGCTGACCTATGCAGAAGACGAACGCGGCGCGACGCTCGAACTGCACGGCGTGCAGGCCAGCCCCGTGCTGCAGCATCACGTGATGTTCGAATTCGTGTTGACCGGGCTCGCGCAGAACATTTCGCAATGGGCCGGACGCGAGTCGCCGCCGATCAAGCTGCAATTCGCGTGGCCGGAGCCGCCTTATTTCGCGCGCTATCGCGATCAATTGCCACCGGTCGAATTCGGCTGCGCCGCCAACGCGCTGTGGATCACGCGCGACGTGCTCGACTGGCCGCTGCCGCTCGCCGACGAAGTCGCGCACCGGCAGGCGCTCGTGCAGGTGGAGCGCGAGTATGCGCAGGTGCGCCAGGAGGAAGGCGATCTCGTCGAACGGGTGCGCGCGGAGCTGGCACGCGGGGCCGGCGACTACCCGGGGCCGGAGACGCTCGCCGACGCGCTGCTCGTATCCACACGCACGCTGCGGCGCCGGCTCGAGGAAGCCGGTTCGAGCTATCGGCAATTGCTCGATGAAGCGCGGTTTCATGACGCGAAGCAGTTGCTTGCCGCGTCGGATCTCGACCTGAAGACGATCGCCGAGCGGCTGCAATTCACCGACCCGGCGAACTTCACGCGCGCGTTCCGGCGCTGGGCCGGGCAGACGCCGAGTGCGTATCGTGAAGCGGCTGCCGGGTTGACGGGACAGAAGCCGGACAGCGCACGCTAATCCGATTCGATCGTCGCATCCAGGCTCGTCGACGCACGCGCCGTCAGGACTTCGACGAACATCCCGACGAGCGGCTCGACGACGGGCTGCGTGGCCGGGCCCTCACCGATCACGGCGACTTCGGACGCGGGCAGCGCCGGCCATTGCGCGGACGTCGGCAGGATCTTCATGCCGGGCTGCAGGAACGACTTGCCCAGCGCGGTGACGCCCAACCCACCCGCCACCGCGGCCTGCACGCCGGCCAGATTGCTGGCCGTGCAGCCCACCGACCATTCGCGGCGTGCCGCATCCAGGCTTTCGGTCATCACTTCGCGATAGGCGCAAGGCGGCGGCATCATGACGAGGCGCGCAGGGCGGCCCGGGTCGTTCCGGTAGTTTTTCGCGGCCAGCCACACCAGCGGCTCGCGCCAGATCACGCGGCCGCGCAGTGGCGCGCCTTCCTGCTTCTGCCGGGCGAAGACCACGTCGAGCAGGCCGGCCCGATGCGCGTCGGCGAGTTCCGGGCTCGATCCGGTGACGAGTTCCAGCTGAACGGCCGGGAAGCGCTCCCCGAAGCGCGCGAGGATGAGCGGC
Source organism: Burkholderia sp. Tr-20390 (assembly GCF_017104595.1). NCBI lineage: Bacteria > Pseudomonadati > Pseudomonadota > Betaproteobacteria > Burkholderiales > Burkholderiaceae > Burkholderia > Burkholderia sp. Tr-20390. The sequence goes on from NZ_JAAGPC010000014.1 coordinate 55,467, forward strand.
AATTGCGCGTGCACGAGATTTTCGGAGACGCCGAGCCGCAACCGCTCGACTCGCTGCGGCTCCCGCCATTCGCGCATGAACGCGTCGTACTGCGCCAGCAACCGCCGCCCGCCGGCAAGCACGCGCTCACCTTCCTGCGTCAGCCTCAGCGAGCGGCTCGTGCGCTCGAACACGCGCACGCCCAGCGCATCCTCGAGCCGCAACACTTTCTGGCTGACGGCCGATTGCGAACGGCCGACGACGTCGGCAGCCGCCGTGAAGCTGCCCGTCTCGGCCACGGCGACGAACGCGTGCAGCAAATCCAGATCCAGCATCGTGCCCCATCCATTCGATAATCTTCTAGATCCAAGAAAGATTATTCGTTTGTCTTCTTGTTCGCAAGTTCACACAATGACTGCGTGTCAGCCGGACTCGATCGCGAGTCGCGGCAGGCAACGGATCAATGACGCTGTTTCAACGGAGCAGGAAGATGAGCAAACGCAATTCGGTCGAGATCGTCGAGCACTTCTGGCGGGAAGTCTGGCAGGCGCGCAACCCCGACGCGGTGGACGCACTCGTCGCCGAGGATTTCGCGATCACGTCGGGGGGCGTGGTCATCCGCTCGCGCGCGGCATTCAAGGCGTGGGTCGCGACGTTCCTCGCGAGCATCGACGACTTCCGGTTCGACGTCGTCGAAACGTTCCAGAACGAAGCGGGCGACCGCGTCGCGAGCCGCTGGCGCGTGACGGGGAAGAACAACGGGTTCATGGGATCGGCGCCGTGCGGGTCGCCCATCGACATGACGGGCACGGCCGTCTGGCACGTGCGCGACGACGGGCTGCTTCAGCACAACTGGGTCGAACGCAATGCGCTCGAGGTGCACCGGAGCCTGAAGGGGGCGCAGTTGTAACGCTCGGGCGCGGCGAGCAAGCGCGCTCGCCGTGCCACGCGCGAATCGATCAGGCCGAACGCTCCGCGCCGCCCAGATCAATCCGCGCGCCGCCGTCACCCTCATCCGCTTCGATCCGCACCTCCCCCGTCGCGGCGACGATCGCGTCGTACACGTCGTCGGTCACGCACACCACCGGCACCGCGATCGCATACAGCTCGGCCGCCACGATCGCGCCGATCGAGATGATCAGGTCGCGCTCCTTCAGCACGATCGCGACCGGCCCCGTGCCGTTGCGCACGGCTTCCGCGAGCACGCTGCTGCTCGAACTCGAGCCCTTCGCGTGCGGCATCACCATCACCTTGCCGGCGAGGCTCGCGCCGGCCTGCGGATGGCCGCGATCGACGATCTTTCCGGCGCCCGAGTCGTAGCCGCCCCAGAAGCTGAGCGGCTTGTCGAGCACGAACGGGCGCGCGCATGCGCTGCCCGGCACGAGCGTGTCGCCCGTCATCATCTTCCCCGTGGCTTCAGTCACCGAATCGCACCTTTCCTTCGTACGCCGAACGCACGCATTCGCGCATGCTGCCGTACGCGACCGTCACGCCGATGTTCGCGGGCGCATACGACGCCCATTTCCCCGAATTGGTCATCACGAGCCCCGACAGTTGCTTCATCACCGGCGTGATGTACGTACAGGTATCGACGACGATCTGGATGCCGCGTGCCGCGAATTTCTCCGCGAGGCCGGCCTCCTCCAGTTCCCACAGGATGAACCGGCTCGTGTTCACGTAGAAATCGCAGGCCGGCTTGCCGTCGAACGCATCGAGCAAGGTATCGAGCGTGCGGAATTCGGCCAGCGAGAAATGCGGCGTGCCGAGCGCCACCGCGACAAGCGCATCGCCGGCCGCGCCGTGGTTCAGCGTGCGGCGAATCTCGTCGAGATCGGCCATCGCGACATCGACCGTGCGTTGCGCCGCTTGTCCGTGCAACGCGGCATCGAGCGTGGGGGCTTCAGGTGTCACGCCGACCGCATGGAACAGCGCGACAGCACCGCTCGACGCGGCGGCCGCGCCAAGTGCCTTGAGTTCGTCTTCCGTGGTGTCCGCCGGCAGCCCGACGATCGCCGGCACGACCGCGCCCGCGATCCTGCCGATCAGCAGCCCGAGTGCGGCGAAATAGATGTCGCGTGACAGCAGGCGACTGAAATCCGGTGCGTTGAACACGATCCGCGCCGCGCGATTCGCTTCGACATGCAGCCCCGCATACGGCGCACGCCCGGTGATCGCCGCGGCCAGGTCGAGAAAATCGCCGTACCGGCTCGTCCGCGCGCCGAGCACCGAGTTCGCGAACACGATCGCGTTCGATTCGGCCCACGCGATCTGCTCGCCTTTCGCGGGACGGTTCTTCAGTTGATAGGGCGCGCACGTGAAACTCGATTCGCAGCCGAGCTGCAGATGCGCATCCATCAGGCGCTGCGCATCGCGCTGGATCGAGCGGTCGCCGTGGTACAGCTCGGGATGGATCAGGTCGAGCGACCCGACGTTCAGCGTGGTCGGCACCGCGACCTTCGCGCCTGTGTCGACGAAATACTCGACGAAGTCGAGGCTGGTCTGGCCGTGGTACAGGCAGCCGTCGATATGGGCAGACGTAATGTCGATCAGGTGCGGCGCGGACATCACGTGCGCCGTGCGCGCGACGATCCGCATCGCGCGTGCGACGCCCTCGCCGAAATCCCCGCGCAGCATGGCGCTGTCGCGGTCACTCAACTGCAGCATCGGTGGCTCCTCTGACGCGTGCCGACGGCGCCGGCGCGTGAAATCCGTCAGGGGACTCTACAACTGGAAATAAAAACTGTCCAGATCACCATCTATCCGGACATTTTCAAAAACCAATTTCCGCCATTGAACGCTGCCGACGCAACCAATGGCTCGAATTCCGCGCCAGTTTGTCGCCAGCCCGCCGCCTAGCGTTCCGCGGTCACACTGAACAGTTCGTCGCGCAGCGCCTTCGCGCGGTCGCGGCCGAACTGCGTCTCGAATTCGTCCTGCGCGGCCTGCCATGCGACTTTCGCTTCAGCGAACGTGCGCTCGCCCAGCTTCGTGAGGCTCAGCGCATGCGCGCGCGTGTCGTGCTCGGACGCGGCCGTCGCGACGAAGCCGTCGCGCTGCAGCGGCTTCAGCGCGCGCAGCAGCGTCGTGCGGTCCATCACGAGCGTATCGGCGAGTTCGCTCATCAGCAGGCCGGGCTGGCGCGTCAGGTTCGCCATGATCGAGAACTGGGCGGGCGTGACGCCGACCGGGGCCAGATGGCGCTCGTACAGTTGCGTGACGAAGCGCGCCGCCTGACGCAGCGCGAGGCAGTTGCACGCCTGGGCAATCGAGGTGTCGTTCATGTTTCGCAATTTATATGTGCATATGCATAAAGTCAATGTACACTCCGCCGTAACAAGGCCGGCGGCCGGCCTCGCGTCAAGGAGACGGACATGGACTACATCGACAAGCTGCGGGTTTTCCGGTCGGTGGTGGAGATGCGCAGCTTCACGCGCGCCGCCGACATGCACGGCCTCGCACGGCCGGTCGTGTCGCGCGCGGTCGCGGATCTGGAAGCGCGCTTCGGCAGCCGGCTGCTGCACCGGACCACCCGCCAGGTGTCGCTGACCGAAACGGCCGAGCGCATCTACGAGCGCTGCGCGGCCGTGCTCGACGAACTCGACTCGCTCGAAGCGGAAGCGCAGTCGCCGACGCGCGAGCCCGAAGGCCTGCTGCGGCTCGTCGCGCACACGACGGCCACGCTGAACCGGCTGGTGCCGCTGATCGCCGGCTTCAAGGCCGCGCACCCGAAAGTGCGCCTCGACGTGACGCTGACCGAGCGCCCCATCGATCTCGTCGGCGAAGGCTACGACATCGGTATCGTCGTACCGTACATGCTGACGAACGAATCGACCGTCGTGCGGCTGATCGAGCGGATTCCGCTCGTGATCGTCGCGACACCCGCATACCTGCGCGCCCATTCGCGCCCGGTCGCGCCGGCCGATCTCGCCGACCATCCGTTCGTGCCGATGTCGCCGTCGCTGCGCCGGCCCGCGCTGTCGTTCCGCGTCGACGGCAACACGCTGACCGTGCCGTTCCGCTTCGACATCTCGTCGAACAGCCCCGTCTTCAACCGTGAAATGGTGATGCACGACTTCGGCATCGGCGTCGTGCCGAGGACGCTCGTCGAGGCCCAGCTTGCGTCGGGCGCGCTCGTGCAGTTGCTGGCCGACGCCGATCTCGTCGATGCGTCCGTCGAGATCAAGCTCGCCTACGCGAACCGCGCGCTGCTGCCCGCGAAGGTCAAGGCGTTCATCGACTACACGGCCGCCTATTGCGACCGCGAAGGCTGGATCGTTCCGGCGGCAGCCTGACGCCGATTGGTACAGCCGCGACAACAATCTGATCGTGCCCCGCCGCTCGCTTCGCGCCGCATTGCCTCCTAACATGTGTACATGCACAAGATGACGCTCACCGATGACGATTGCTTCGCGGTCCGGCAAGCCGCCCGCCGGATCTCACAGTTCTACGAGCGTTATCTGTCGCGGGCGGGCGTGACGCCGTCGCAGTACAGCATTCTCGCGCTGCTGCGCGACCGGCCCGGCTTGACGATGGCGACGCTGTCGACCGTGCTGGTGATCGAACGCACCGCGCTGCTGCGCGCGCTCAAGCCGCTCGTCGGCGCGGCGCTGGTGGCCGGCCGGATCGAGCCGCGATGCCGCCGCCAGACGTTCGCGCTGACCGCGCACGGCGAAACGAAGATCGCCGACGCGCACGTGCACTGGCTCGCCGCGCAGGAAGCGTTCGAGCAACGGTTCGGGTCGGCGCAGGCGGCCCGCCTGAGAGACGAATTGTTCCGGATCACGCACAACCTGCCGGAACGCTAGCCCCTTCCCCGATCGACGACATGCCGTCGATCGACTTGATAAGTGCATATACATAGGTGAATCGATGGAAACGACCCAAGCCGCTGCCTCATCCCGTGAAGCAGCCACACTCGACCAGCCCGCGAAGCAACAGCGTCGCGTGCCGTGGATGCGCATCGCGGTGGGTGCCGTCATCATCGTCGTCGCCGCCGCCGCGCTCGACTGGCTGTTCGTGCTGCGCTTTCAGGAAAGCACCGACGATGCGTATGTCGGCGGCGACGTGACCGTGCTGGCGCCGAAGGTCAACGGCTTCGTCGACAAGATCCTCGTGACCGACAACCAGCGCGTGAAGGCCGGCGACGTGCTCGTGCAACTCGATGCGCGCGACTACGACGCGAAGCTCGCGCAGGCCAGCGCCGAAGTCGACAGCGCCCGCTCCGCGGTGACCGAACTCGAGGCGAAGCAGCAACTGCAATTCGCGGTGATCGGCCAGCAGGCGGCCGAGAAGAATGCGTCGTCGGCCGAGCTGACCCGTGCCGCGTCGGACCGCGTGCGCTATCGCGAGCTCGTGAAATCCGACGCCGTGTCGAACCAGATCGTCGAACGCGCGGACGCCGACTATTCGAAGGCCGGCGCCGCCGTCGACCGCAGCGACGCCGCGCTGCTCGCATCGAAGCGGCAGCTCGACGTGCTCGGCGCGCAGCTCGCCGACGCGCGGGCCCGCGTGAACACCGCGCTTGCCGCGCAGCGCGTCGCCGCGCTCAACGTCGAATACACGACGATCCGCTCGCCGGTCGACGGCTACGTCGGCAACCGCACGGGCCGCGTCGGGATGCTCGCGAACGTCGGCGTGCCGCTGCTGACGGTCGTGCCGGCATCCGGGCTGTGGATCGACGCGAACTTCAAGGAAGACCAGCTGCGCAAGATGCATGCGGGCGATCGCGTCGACGTGTCGCTCGATGCGTCGAACACGAAACTGCACGGCCGCGTCGACAGCCTCGCGCCCGCCACCGGCGCGACCTTCAGCGTGCTGCCGCCCGAGAACGCGACCGGCAACTTCACGAAGATCGTCCAGCGCGTGCCGGTGCGCGTGCATCTCGACCCGCAGCCGGGCCTCGACCATGTGCTGCGCCCCGGCCTGTCCGCGGTCGTGACCGTGCATACCGATCACGCGAACTGAGCGGGAGACGACGATGACCACCGCGTTTTCCGGCGACCCGGCGTCGCAACCAACCAGGCAGCGCGTGTTCGCCTTCGCGCTGATGTGCGTCGGCTTCTTCATGGCCACGCTCGACATCCAGATCGTCGCGTCGTCGCTGCGCGACATCGGCGGCGGGCTTTCCGCCAGCCAGGACGAACTGTCGTGGGTGCAAACCGCCTACCTGATCGCCGAGATCATCGTGATCCCGATGTCGGGCTGGCTGTCGAAGGTGATGTCGACGCGCTGGCTGTTCGCCGCATCGGCGGTCGGCTTCACGATCACCAGCATGCTGTGCGGCGTCGCGTGGGACATCAACTCGATGATCCTGTTTCGCGGGCTGCAAGGCGCGCTCGGCGCCGCGATGATCCCGACCGTGTTCACCACCGCATTCGTGCTGTTCCCCGGCAAGCAGCGGCTGATCGCATCGACGACCATCGGCGCGCTGGCCTCGCTCGCCCCGGCGATCGGCCCCGTGATCGGCGGCTGGATCACCGATCAATGGTCGTGGCACTGGCTGTTCTACCTGAACCTCGTGCCGGGCATCGCGGTGGCCGCACTCGTGCCGCGCTACGTGCACATCGACGAACCCGACCTCAGCCTCATCAAGCGCGGCGACTATCTCGGCATCGTGCTGATGTCGGGCTTCCTCGGCTGCCTCGAATACGTGCTGGAGGAAGGCCCGCGCAAGAACTGGTTCGGCGACGACGCGATCGTGATCTGCGCGTGGATCTCCGGTATCTGCGGTTTCCTGTTCATCGTGCATGCGCTGACCGCGAAGGATCCGATCGTCGACCTGCGCGCGCTCGTCGTGCGCAACTTCGGGATCGGCAGCCTGCTGTCGTTCGTGACCGGCATCGGGATTTTCGTGACCGTGTTCCTGACGCCGCTGTTTCTTGCGCAAGTGCGCGCGTTCAGCTCGCTGCAGATCGGCATGGCGCTGCTGTCGGTCGGCGCGTTCCAGCTGATCGCGCTCTGTGCGTATGCGTTCGCCGCGCGCTACTTCAGCCTGCGCGCGCTGCTGGTGTTCGGGTTGATCTGTTTCGGGCTCGGCTGCTACCTGTACACGCCGATCACGCACGACTGGGGCTGGCGCGAACTGCTGCTGCCGCAGGCGCTGCGCGGCATCGGCCAGCAGTTCAGCGTGCCGCCGATCGTGACGATGGCGCTCGGCTCCTTGCCGCAGTCGCGCCTGAAATCGGCGAGCGGCCTGTTCAACCTGATGCGCAATCTCGGCGGGGCGATCGGCATCGCGGTGAGCGCGACGATGCTCAACGACCGGCTGAACTTTCACTACCTGCGCCTGAACGAGCACGTGAGCGCCGGCCAGCCGCAGATCGCATCGCTGCTCGATCGCCAGGCCGCGTACTGGACATCCGTGGCCGGCAACACGCTGGACACCGCGCAAGCCGGGCTCGCGAACCTGCATCACCTGATCTATCGCGAGGCGCTGACGCTCACCTATGCGGATGCGTACTACGCGCTGTCGTTGTGCTTCGTCGTCGCGCTGCTCGCGGTCGTCTTCTCCAAACCCATTTCCCTGAACGCGCCGCCGCCGGACGCGCACTGAGGTTGAGGTCATCCCCATCATGAAAAAACTTCTCGTCGCCCTTGCCGTCAGCGCACTCGCCGCAGGATGTGCGGTGCAGCCCGCGCAGCATCCGGCGCTTCAGGATTCGGTTCGGACGCTCGCGCCGGACGCATGGGACACCGATGTGCCGCGCGCGGACATCGACGCCGCCGCGTGGTGGGCGCAGTTCCACGATCCCGCGCTCGACCGGCTGATCGCCACCGTGCTCGACGGCAACCTCGATCTGCAGGCCGCCGCCGAACGCGTGAAGCAGGCGCAGGCGCTGACCGTGCAGAAGCGCGCGGTGCTGCTGCCCGAACTCGACGCGACCGCGCATGCGGCCGACGCACGGCAGAACACGCCGCCGCCGCTCGGCTATGTGCGGCAGGCTGGCGCCGGGCTCGCGCTGAGTTGGTCGCCGGATGTGTTCGGCGGTGAACGGCTCGATCTGCTTGCCGCGCAGGCCGAGCTGGTTGGGCAGAAGCATGCGGAGGATGCGATGCGGCTCGCGCTCGCGGCCGATGCGGCTTCCGCGTATGTCGATCTGCGCTGGGCGCAGCAGGAATTGAAGATCCTGCAGGACAACGCGAAGATCCGGCAGCATGCGCTCGAACTCACGCGCAAGCGGCAGGCGTTCGGGCTGTCGACCGAGCTTGACGTCACGCGTGCGCAGAACCAGCTCGATGCGCTCGAAGCGCGGATTCCGCCGACGCAGGCGCAGATCGCGCATCAGCTCAATCTGATTGCGGTGTATTCGGGGAGGACGCCGGAGTCGGTCGATCGGCTCTTGCTGGTACAGGCTGGGGAGATTCCGGCGCCGCCGGTTGGCGCGCCGGGAACGTTGCCTTCGCAGGCCTTGCTGCGGCGGCCGGATGTGCTGACGGCGTATGCGCAGGTCGAGCGGCGGGCGGCGCAAGTCGGCGTGGCGAAGGCTGAACGGTATCCGAAGTTTTCGTTGAACCTGACGGACGGGATTCTGGCGGCTTCTTATCTCGGGTTGCCGACGTTGACCGATAACCTGTTCAGTGCGGCGTTGAGCGCGACGAGCCCGATTTTCAATGCGGGGCGGATTACGGCCGATATCTCGCAGAGCGAAAGCCGGATGCGCGAGTCGGAACTCGGGTTGCGGCAGACGATGCTGCAGGCGTTGCGGGAAGTCGAGGATGCGCGGGCGAATCTCGTCAGCTCCGATGAGGCGACGCGCAGGCTGGGTAGTGCGCTGGCTGCATCGGACAAGGCGCTTGGGTTGGCGAATCAGCTTTATAAGGGCGGCGCGACGGATTTTCTGGATGTGCTGTCCGCGCAGGAGGTTTATCTGCGGGATTCGGATTCGCTGAATCAGGTCAAGCGCGAGCATGCGCTGGCGGCGGTGGCGCTGTATCGGTCGCTTGGGGGTGGGTGGAGCAGGAATGACGCGGCGGGTGGGCCGGAGGTGGAAGCCGTGGCGAAGAACTGAGCGGTGCAAGTCTAGATCTGCTCTCTCAGTCAGCGTCAGGTTGGCTCTGAGCTTGCTTGAACATCACCTCATCAAGGGCGGTGATCGACCCGGAGCGGACAATTACGACCACCCCGGACGGAGCTTTAAATCAGGGCTCGTCGCCACAGGTCGAATGTATGATTATTGGAGCGCTCGGTAGCCTTGATTCAGAAATCGCCGACATATCCAGGCGCTGCCATGGCGAGCACTGTAGATGTTCTTTGCCACGAAGAGTATTAAAGCCGCAATCAAAAAGGCCAGACGGCCGGAGGAACAGAGGAGACCGGAGGCAGCATCGACAGCGGCCATCCGCCCTCCTTGAACAACCAATCCTTCGGAGTATGCCCAGATTGTGCCGAATATCAGCGCAGACCAGTTGAAACCGAGCTTCACGCGCTGCTCCGGCATTATCGGATGGATCATTAAGGTTGACGGCATCGTAGATAGGGAATTGATTATGGCGATATATCGATTATCGCCCTGGAAACGACGTTCTTTAGACGTCCGGTCGCGAATGATTCAATACTGGACGGATATTTTGGACAATCCTGACCTCGCTGTCGACTGACCGCTCATGGCCGATTTTCGCCGACGTGATCAGGCTGAATCGTTACAATCGCCCAGATGCCCCCTTCGACAGCGTCGAATTCGAGACATGCTGACTTCCTATTTCTGGAGCGGCGACGCCATCCGCAGTCGACGCGTAAGTGACATCGTTCTATCAGGCACGGTCGACGTGCCCGTTCCCTCCGCACGCGTGCTTGCAGACTGGGAACGAGAAACATCGTCGCGGCTCGTCCTGGAACCCGGGGACGTCGAGGCGATGCCTTTGGCGCGAACGCAAGCGCGCTGGCCGGACTATAAGCGCTGCGTGCAGGCCATGTCCGACTGGACGTGCGCACTAGGACTGCCCAACGTGCTTGCCTCCAGCGACGTAGCCCTCATGGCCTGTCGTGGCGCGAAGTACCACCATGACGGTGCGCAATATGGCGGTGCGGCCTTCTGCAATCTATTCCTGAGCGAGGACCGGGGGCTGGACTTGCATTTTCCGTCTACGGGCCATCGCATTCCCCTGACCCGGGGGACAGCTGTGATATTCGATACCGGCCAGCCTCATGGCGTCATTCAGCGCGGCAGCAGCGGCTTTAATGCGGCCGACTTCGCGACGGACCAGGATTGCATCCAGATATTCCTGACTTGGGAGCTTCCCATCGAAGATGCCCATGTCGGGCAAGCACTGAAAGTCGTCTTCGACGTCGCCCCTTCGACCTCGCTGCACCTGGATGAGGAGCAAGTCTGGTCGAACGGCGCACCAGCCGCTGTGTGTCCAGAATCTGGCCGCTGGTACCCGGTTGACTGATTGTTCGGAACACACCGCGGCGTTGCCGCGGCACGCCGGACAGACTTCTGCTCAGCAGGATAGACGCAAGCAGCGAGCGCCGTTGGGCTAACGTCAGCGATTTCAGCCATTGCAATCGAACGGATGACGCGGCGCCGCCACGCCGTAAAGTACCGGGCCATCTCTAAAAGTTCGGCGAAGTGATCGCTGCCGGCAGTCTGGCGCTGATCAATCGTCGACTACCGCGCGACACGATGCGGACGGCAACCCGAACTGGCCACGCGGCTTGGCGACAGGACGCGCCGCGCTCAGAGGAAGCGCCTGACCAGCATCGTCACCCACCGCCACGCACCGCCGCAGCCGACGGCCCGGCAGCGCGCATCGGGATCCGCCAGAAGGCGGCCATTGGCGTCGCTCACCAAACTCGAGTTGCGCAGGAAGTACGCCACGCTGTCCTGCAAGGGATCGAGCCCGTCCTCGGGGGTGTCGATCCACAGGCCGTTTTCGGTATTCAAGCGGGCCGACAGCGAATCGAAATTGAAACTGCCGAGATAGTATCGATGGCCGTCGATGAGGACCAGCTTGGCGTGCATCATCCGGTTCTCCCGGTCGGAATATTCGCGCACCTCGATTCCGGCATCGACCAAGCCGGGCAGATCGTCGGCATAGGCGCGCCCGACCGCGGGGAATTCCTGCGTGATGCTCGCCAGCGACGCGCTCACCAGGATCACGTGGACACCTTCGCGCCGCTTGCGCTCAAGCGCCTCGCGCAGTTCCGGCACCAGGATCAGGTAGGGGTTGATGATCAGGATTTCGTGCTGCGCCGTATCGAACGCATGCAGCATGTCCTGCAACGTGCCTGGCGAGCGCTTGTCGGGCCAGTCGTGGACATAGCGCAGGCGCTCGCAGGCGATCGGCATCCAGACGGGATCGAAATTCGCCCCGGGAGCGGGCGGAGCGGCGGGATCATCGGGCGTATCGGAGGCAGTCGGTGTATCGGTAGCGACCCGCTCCGTCGCCCGGGCCGCAGCGTCGGGCGGAGCCATCAGCCATTCGCGCCAATAACGGATGCGCGCCGGGTCCAGCGTCGCATAACCCTGCGACACGCGATAAGGACTGGCGACTTCGAGGAATTTTTCCGGCTCGGGGCGAACCCCTTCCGGGCTATTCCAGAACGAAGCGAAATGCTGGTACATGGCGTGCAGGGAAGAAGCATCCTGGCCGGCGTCGCCCGACACCATCAGGTCGCGCTCACTGAGCCAGTTGCGGAAGCTCGCATCCCAGATCGAGGTACTGCCGATCACGGCCGTGTCCCCAACCAAAAACAGCTTGTCATGCATGCGATGCGAAATCTCGACGAGATCCGATCGTGGATGGAAGATTCGGAGTTCGATGCCGGGCGCCACCTCGTGCAGGGCGACAATGAGCTCGTCCTCGAACGGGTAATGCGGCTCGGGGCCGATGCCGTCGATCAGCAGCTTGACCGGCACGCCTCGGCGCGCGGCCTCGACCAGATGACGCAACAGCAGGCCGCCGGTCTGATCGATTTCGAAGATGTAGGCGAGGATGCGGATCTGTTCGGCAGGTGTCGCACGGTCGACCAGCGCAATCCGCGACTGCATCAACTGACCGTCGTCGAGACTGGCGACCAGGTCGACACATTGCGCGTGGCCGTGCTGAGAAAAGGCAAACACGCATGCCAGAATGAGCGCCAGGCTTTTCGTTGTGGTCATGATGTGGCGAGCGGGTTCGACGTGTCTTTGGCCCTGCGTCCTTGAAAGTCTGGAGGACTTTGTCACGTCAGCACGGTCAAGTAGCTCACTGTTCTTCGAGAAGGTGAACAGAACAGCCAGCCCAAGATCGTTACCGTGGACACGAGCGGCGCGAATCTGGCCGTACCTTAAGCACGCAGCAGACATGACATCAGCGCAGTTGAAAGAACGGCGTTCCGGAAAGTCCGATTGTCGTCGATCCATGAGCACTATTCCAACGAACGCTCATGGCCGAACCGAGTCAGACAATCTGACGCCATCTGCCTGGTCCAGTCCAGACTGATACAACTGGCCACCGGGATGTGCAGGGTTGGCGGGTCACTGAATGGCCCCACTGCCCTGCACGATGCGATACCGTGCAGGAAAAGGTCACTCACTGCCTGACATCGCGTACGACAAAGTACAGGTCTTTGGTTTTCGCATTCAGCAAGTATCCGCCGTGAACATTCTGATACGCCCCGCTTCGCCCGAGTCCGTCGAAATTGAAGCTCACGCATAGATAGCGCTGACGGTCGACCGTTGCCATGCTCCACTCGGCCAGCGCGGGATTGAATGCAGTCGGCTTGATTCCACCGTTATTTCCAACGGGTATCGCCGCAGACAGTCGGTAGAGCTTGCCCGCGTAGATAAGCGCCTGCGTCGACTTTCCTTCAGCGTAGCCGACGTCGGCACCCTCATGTTTGACGACGTAACTGGCGTTGAAACCGTCTGCGTAGTCGCTCTCTTGCGACACCTCGTGCGTGTTGATGTCCTCGATCGCAATGGACGACGAGACGGACTGCGCCATCAGGCAGCTTTTCACCAGCCCGTCGCCCGGGGGCGCTGCCCATCCGACGCCGGACGCGGCCATGACCGCGACGGTCAACCCGATCTTCTTCATCAATATTCGTTCTCACGCCGATTCGGCGGGTGACATGAAGTCGCGCCGACATACCGCTTCTCGATGTGGGCGGGACCGACTGGCCTGCAACTCATCGGCGTGCAGCGCGGACGCCCGCGCCGCCGCCTCTTGCATCCGCGAATTACAGCGGCGGCCGCTTCAGCTTCACCCAGCGCTGCACCGACGGCCGCTCCCACTGCGCACGCGCATAGTCGGCGAGACGCTGCGGCACCGGATCGTCATTCAGCACCAGACGGTTCAGCATCACCGCCAAATCGACATCGGCAATGCTCCACTCGCCGAACAGGTTCGCCGCGCCCGGTGCGAGCAGCTTGTCGGCAGCCGCGAACAGCTTCTGAGCGGCAGCCTGCGCCAGACTCGACAGCGGCTCGCTCGACGGCCCGTAGAACAGTACTTCGGTCGACCGCTCCGTCCGAACCGGCATCAGGTCGCTGCGCAGCCACGCCTGCACCTGCCGCGCCCGCGCGCGCTGGCGCGGCTCGACCGGATAGAGCCGCGTGCCCGGGAAAGTCTCGTCGAGATACTCGGTAATCGCCGACGATTCCGACAGCGCGAAATCGTCGTGCACGAGCGTCGGCACACGTTGCGTCAGCGAGGTCGCCGCGTAGTCGGGCGCGAAATGCGCGCGGTTGCCGAGGTCGACGGTCACCAGTTCGTAAGGCAGCGCTTTTTCCTCGAGCGCCACGAAGACCGACATCGCGTAAGGGCTCGTGTATTGCGTATCCGCGTAGAGACGGAGATGACCGGTTTGCACTGCTGGCTCCTTGTGGGTGTGGAGGCCGGCGGCTGCGCGTTGATGCGCCGACGGGCTCCGGGTGGGTCGATGCGGTTGCGTGACAGGTTAGCAGCGGCGGGTTACGCGGCGCTTGTGGTTTTGTATGGGCTGTTGCTGCGTCGTCACGCGGCGTCGGGCCAGCGGTAGCCGATCACCTCGTTCAACGGGTACGCGAGTTCGCGTACTTCTTCCAGCTGATTGCCGCCGAAGAGATATACCTGTTCGTCGTCGTGGCGCAGGTAGAAACCGACATGCCCTTTCCAGCTCGCGGGATCGTCGCGGGTCAGGATTGCAATGCAGCCGTAGACCGGGCGTTCCAGCGGCCTCCCCCATTCGAGCCACGAACGCGCAAGCGCCGAGCCCGTGCCGCGTATGCCGGCGTGCGTCATGCACCAGTTGACGAAGGACGAACACCAGGAAATCTTGTCGTCGTAACCGACCAGGTTCGTCTGGTTGTTGTATTCGACGATGCGCGGGTTGATGCTGCCGGGCGGATGGCGGCGGATGCCGAGTTCGGCCATCGCGACGGGCATCCACGGCGGATGCGCCGCGTCCGGTTTGCTCTCAGGGTTGAATAGGGTCACGTCGTTCTCGGGCGAGTGTGTTGTGCGGTCAATCTTCGCATGAATGCGGTGACTGGGGCACCCTGCTTCCTTGTGATTTCCTTTCGATCCGCTCGTATCATATCGGCAGCCTCCTCGACCTCCCAAGCTGCCATGCGCATCACGCCCCTGCCGCCCCTTCAGTGCCTCATCGCGTTCGAAGCCGCCGTACGGCATGCGAGCTTCACGCGCGCGGCCGCCGAGCTGCACCTGACCCAAAGCGCGATCAGCCGGCAGATCCAGCAGCTCGAGGAATTCCTCGGCCGCTCGCTGTTCGTGCGCGAACATCGTTCGCTGCGGCTGACGATCGCCGGCGAGCAATACGCCGCGCAGGTGCACCATCTCCTCACGCAATGCGCGGAAGCCACGCACGATGTGATGAAGCCCTACGGCGATCTCGAACTGACGATCGCGTGCTCGTCAGGTGTCGCGCTGCTGTGGCTCACGCCACGCCTGCCCGAGTTTCGCGCCGCCTATCCGGACATCAAGCTGCGGCTGATCGTGCGCGACGGGCTCGCATCGATGTCGCCGGCGGAGTTCGACGTGGGCGTGTACTACGTGCGTCAGCAGGCGCCGGCCGAATACACCGCGCGCCGTCTGTTCGACGAGGAAGTGTTTCCCGTCTGCGCGCCGGGCTACCTGGCCGGCCGCACGCTCGATGCCGTCGATCTCGCGAACGAGACGCTGCTGCGCCTCGAGGACGGGCAGCGTCAGTGGATGTCGTGGTCCGAATGGTTCGACCAGAACGACATCGACCGGCAGAAGGCGCAGCCGCAGGACATCACCATCAACTCGTATCCGCAGATCGTGCAGATGACGATTCTCGGCCAGGGCGTGTCGCTCGGCTGGCGCTACATGATCGACGCATGCATCGAGGCCGGGCTGCTCGTGCGCGTGACCGACGCCTCCGCGAGCCACGGTGGCGGCTACTACGTGATCTCGCCCAACGACCGCGCGCAGAACCACGCCGCACGCCTCTTCACACGCTGGCTGTTCGAACAGGCGGAGCGGCAGACGGCGCCCTGACCCATCCGAAACGCAACGCATGCGCCCAGCGCATGCGTGCATGCAAATCTTTCGTTTCAGAAAAAAATCGCGCTGTCCTTAGCATGGGTTCACGCGGGGCAGCCGTCCCGTCTTCTGATTCCGATAGAGGAAGAGACCATGCAAGGAACGCTTTCCCCGCGCGTCGCGCCTGCCGTCGATGCGGCAGTGCAGCAGCGCCGCCGCGCCATCGTCGCGACCGTGATCGGCAATGGTCTCGAATGGTTCGATTTCACCGTCTACAGCTTCTTCGCGGTCATCATCGCGAAACTGTTCTTTCCGACCGGCAACGAACTGACGTCCGTGCTGCTGACCGTCGCGACGTTCGGCGTCGGCTTCTTCATGCGGCCCGTCGGCGGCATCGTGCTCGGCATCTACGCGGACAAGGTCGGGCGCAAGGCCGCGCTGTCGCTCACCATCCTCATGATGGCCGCAGGCACCGCGCTCATCGGGCTCGCGCCGACCTACGAACAGGCCGGTATCGCCGCGCCGCTGCTGATCGTCGTCGCGCGGCTGCTGCAAGGCTTCTCGGCCGGCGGCGAGATGGGCGGCGCCACCGCGTTCCTCACCGAATACGCGCCGCCGGAGAAGCGTGCGTACTACTCGAGCTGGATCCAGTCGAGCATCGGTTTCGCGGTGCTGCTCGGCGCCGCGACCGGCACCTTCGTCACGACCTCGCTCGACGCGCAGGCGCTGCATAGCTGGGGCTGGCGGCTGCCGTTCCTGCTCGGGATCATCGTCGGGCCCGTCGGCTACTACATCCGCAGCCATATCGACGAGACGCCCGCCTTCAGTGCCGTCGAAGCGCAGGCGAAAGAAAGCTCGCCGCTGAAGGCAGTGCTGTCCACCTACCCGCGCGAGACGTTCGCGAGCTTTTCGATGGTCATTCTGTGGACCGTCTGCACCTACGTGCTGCTCTTCTACATGCCGACGTATTCCGTGCGCACGCTGCACCTGCCGCAATCGACCGGTTTCGCGGCCGGCATGGTCGGCGGGCTGATGATCATGTGCTGCTCGCCGATCGTCGGCCGGCTCGCCGACGTGTGGGGACGGCGCGTGTTCCTGTCCGGATCGGCGCTGGCCATCTTCTTGCTCGCTTGGCCGATGTTCGCGTGGATCAACCATGCGCCCGGGTTCATGTCGCTGATCGTGTTCCAGGCCGTGTTCGGCGTGCTGATCGCGACCTACACGGGGCCGATCCTCGCGGCGTTCGCCGAACTGTTTCCGACCAAGGTGCTGTCGACCGGGCTGTCCGTTGCCTACAACTTCGCGGTGACGATCTTCGGCGGCTTCGCGCCGTTCCTGATCACGTGGCTTATCGCCCGCACCGGCAGCAACATGGCGCCTGCTTTCTACGTGACGCTCGCGGCGGCCGTCAGTTTCATCGGCACGCGCTTCGTGAAGGACGCCAAGCGTGGTGCTCCCGTAAATCGATAAGGATCTCTATCCATGACCATTACCGTGCTTCAAGGCGGCAACGTACTCGATCTCGAACGGGGCGTGCTGCTCGAACATCATCATGTCGTGATCGACGGCGAGCGGATTGTCGAAGTCACTGATCGGCCGGTGGATTTGCCGAATGCGCAAGTGATCGACGTGCGGGGCAAGACCGTGATGCCGGGCTTCATCGATTGCCATGTGCATGTGCTGGCTTCGAATGCGAATCTCGGTGTGAATGCGACGCAGCCGAATATTCTCGCGGCGATTCGGTCGTTGCCGATTCTCGATGCGATGTTGTCGCGTGGGTTTACCAGCGTGCGGGATGCTGGGGGTGCTGACTGGAGCTTGATGCAGGCGGTCGAAACCGGGCTGGTGTCGGGGCCGCGGATTTTTCCGTCGGGAAAGGCGTTGTCGCAGACCGGCGGGCATGGGGACTTTCGGCCTCGCGGGGATTTGCTGGAGCCTTGTTCTTGCTGTTTCAGGACGGGGGCGATCGCTCGGGTCGTGGACGGGGTCGAAGGTGTGCGGCTTGCGGTACGTGAAGAAATTCAGAAAGGCGCGACGCAGATCAAGATCATGGCGTCAGGTGGCGTGGCTTCGCCGACCGATCCGATTGCGAACACGCAGTACTCCGAGGACGAGATTCGCGCCATCGTGGATGAAGCCGAGGCCGCGAATACTTATGTGATGGCGCATGCGTATACGGGGCGGGCGATTGCTCGGGCGGTGCGATGTGGGGTTAGGACGATCGAGCATGGGAATCTCGTGGATGAGGCTGCGGCGAAGCTGATGCATGAGCATGGCGCGTTTGTGGTGCCCACGCTTGTTACTTATGACGCGCTTGCCAAACACGGTGCGGAGTTCGGGATGCCGCCCGAATCGGTGGCAAAGGTGGCTTCCGTTCAGCAGAAAGGACGCGAATCGCTGGAAATCTATGCGAACGCCGGCGTGAAGATGGGGTTCGGGTCGGATCTGCTCGGGGAAATGCATGCATTTCAAAGCGGGGAGTTTCGGATTCGGGCTGAGGTGCTGGGGAATCTGGAAGCGCTTAGGTCGGCGACGAGCGTGGCGGCGGAGATCGTCAATATGCAGGGGCAGCTTGGGGTGGTGGCTGCGGGAGCGATCGCGGATCTGGTCGTGCTCGATGGGAATCCGCTTGAGGATATCGGCGTGGTGGCCGGCCAGGGCGAGCGCATCGAATATGTATTGCAGCGAGGGGCGCTTGTGAAGCGGCAATCCGGTGGGCGTTGATTTGATGATTTGACGCCATTCGGCTGTTTCGGCAGGCGCCATGTCGCCTCACGGACCTTGCGGTCGTGACAGTTGTTGAAGGTGGCTGGAGGTGTGAGTCGCGGCGTTTGCGGCAATGGCCGGGGCGGTGTCGCCCCGGCAGTCAGTCGCATTCGGGAAACGCCTGCATTCCACTCGCTAGGGCCGCATCAAGCGGCCCTTGCAGGTGTTATAGCGTCGACGGTCCACGGTCAAGATCGTGGTACGGCTGCTCTCGCAACGCCAACTGGCTGTAATCCGGCGTGATCGTGATCTGCCGGGTCGCGTAGTTGGCGTCCACGTATACGCGGTCGCCAGGCTTGAATCCGAAGATCTTGAAATCAATGTCGATCGCCTTCATCCACGGCAGATACGGCCAGCCCCGCTTGGGAAGGTCCGGGTAGTTGCGCAGGACCAGCTCAAACGTCTTTTGCATGTTGACCGGTTTGTTCTTTCTACGACGTGGCTTAGTATTGGCGTCAGCCATTTCCGACTCCTTGGGTGAGTTGGTGGTGGTCAGCGGGTCGTATGGGTTGCCGCCCATGCGGCCCGCGCTTCTTTGATGCCTTGGGTTTCTCCTTCTTTCTCCCCTCTTCGCTGCGTCTTGTTGGGCAAGACGACTTGCGGTCGACCATCGGCGCGAAGGGGACTGCGTTCTGCTTCCGATGGCGAGAAGCATGGCTTCAAGACCAGTGTAGTCGGGCGGGCATCTCAGAAATGGGGGATTGAGGGGGATTGGCCGTTAGGTATAGGGACCGGCGTGCGCCTGCCTGATGCTCCGGGTCGGTGACTTGGCGGACTTGTATCCAAAGAATCGCTAAGACCGATCCATCCCGAACGATTTCAATTACGGGAATACCTCGACCTCAACTCTTCCTGGGCCATATGGCAAACGATCGCTAACACTCAACGCGTGGATGACGAACGGCCGCGGCCTCGCTGCATGTTTCCACGAGTTCAACGCATGCTTCAATTGAGGCTCGCCTTCAGACCTACGAGCGTTCTGTTCGCCGAGAATGTTCCTCCGACCGGATCACTTCCGATATCTCGCTCGATGAACAGATAAGGTTTGAGCCACGAGATTTCTTTCGATAGTAAGTAGGACAGAGAAATTGTGGTGTATCGCAAGGTCTGTTTTCCCAGGGAGGGGGCCGCACTGACGTCCCAGTACGACTGAAATGCGCCAGTTATGGTAAAACGTTCACCAATCCAGCTAATATATGCTCCCGGAGCAAACGACGCCGAAAGGCCGACATAAGGCCCGTCACGATGACCGGTCTGCTGTCCCGCCGAAACAACCTGTTTGTTCTGGTAAAAATAGCCAAAAAGAGGAAAAATCTGATATGGCGTGACCAACGACTTGCCATCAGGCGCAATGATCGCTGTATTAGCTAGCTGGGGAATCACAAGCTGGTTTTGCAGCGTCACAATCGCGCTGCTTTGATGTTGAATTTGATCTCTACGTTCTCCTACTGTAATCGTCGACACTAGGCCAAGGCCTGTATCGCCCGTACCGAATTCGTGCGCAATACCGGCCTGTGCATCCCGAACATCTGTCTTTGGGTTAGACAAAGCATCTCGGTTAATCGAGTACGACAGGAATGGCTGATACGGGCTTAGTTCTGTTCCAGGAATAGGTAGAACGGGGGCCGCATATAGTATAGCCGCTTGCACGAGCGACGAATCGGATCCCTTGTTGCGTGCGAAGCTCAATATTGCAGGGTCTGTTCCGGGCTTGCTAAAGGTTCCCTGATTTCGAATCGAAAGTCGCTTCAACGACCACCACTCGTTATCCTTGCCAGCCTGTTGGGCGGACTTTGAACCCGCTTCCGATGTAGCTGCTGCGGACACCGGCCAGGCGGGCGCTGAAACGCGGCCTGAGGCAACGTCGTAACAATTTAGGCGAGCGCTGTCGTCCACAATATTTTTACAATCGTCCGCATAGACTAGCCCCGCGGCAGCCCAAAGCGTGATCGTAATTGCTAAATAATCTGATCTTAGCATTATGTCGGCTCTCCCGGAGGAATAGTTATAGAGCCGTGTCGGCAAACCAGTTTAATGTAGTCGCCGATGTTAGAAAGGTTGTCGAAATCTATCGGGCCGACGGTTTCCCACTCGACACCAATGGCGGGTGCGAAAGTCATATTCGTTCTATTGCACAAAACCGCAGGTAAAGTGAATCCCAAGTCCGATAGCTTGGTCTGAGCCTTTATTACTGCCCCATAGTGCTGAGGGATGTCAAGGCTCGGGGCGAATCCACTAAGGACTGAAATGCACAATTGCTTTACGACCGGATAGACAGCACTCACGTTCGCCTCCTTTTTTTGTTAAAAACATCCGAGGGGAATACGTACTATGATATGAAAAAAATTCGCGCTGACGCATGACGGAGTTTGGATCAGTATAGGAGCCGAAACGGGTAGTTCCCAGCTTTCAACGCCGAAGTATTTTTTATCGCACAATCCCAGGGTATGTATCGTCGCGCCCAAATCCTTTCAAATGCACGACAAATATATAACAGATGCCGAATTCGGTAAGCTTGATCAGCAGATTGGACGCGATGATTTAGATCTGATCGTGATCACCGATCCGGCGATCAATTGGAAATCTCAACCGTCCAGTCGCAGACGTTTGAGATGTCAGAGGCTCAATGGCGGGTGTCAGGTGCGTAGCCGCCGTTCGGCTGGCCACGTGTCGGATTTGACGAGCGGCTGGTAATGGCCGAACCCGGTCTGATGCCGATTGAATAAACCGCTGAGGCGCAATCCGCGTCGGGCGCAAGTCGACCCGTCACAGCCACGCGAAGTCTGTTTGCGAACGACTGCTACGCAGTGACAACGGGACTTCTCGGCTGCCCTGTCACCGGCTGCTGCCAAACGCATTGCTGCTTTTCGCCGAGCGAGTGCCAAATTTGTACAAGCACTTGCAGACCAGTTGCCACGGGACGAGCTGCGTCAATTCAGTTGATCAGTTCGACCTCGTCTTGTGCGAACCATCCGTACTGGAGGATGGCAGTGCGAGCCAGTACTGGGTCCGGCGAGTAGTAGACGATGGCCAAGCTCTTCTCGGCCCGGCTGCAGGTCACGTAAAACAAGCGGCGGGTGCGGTCCGAACCGGTCTCTCGGCCGGCGGCCTCATTTTCACGGTCCGCCTTTGACTTCTCCTTGGTACCGAAGAATTTGTCGTAGGCAAAAAGAAAACCTCGCGCCTCGTCGTCATTAATCACGACCAGTACTCGTGGGAACTCAAGCCCCTTGACACCCTGATGCGTCCCAAATTGCGATTGTCCTCGCGCGTACAAGTCGTAGCGCTCAATCTGGATCAGTGGTGCCTCAAGCGCTTTGCTCCATGCGCCCAGCTCAGGACTGGTGTCTTCGGCTTCTCCGTCCTCGGTGCGCTCCACCTGATCGCCCTGCCCTGCGTTGTCCTCGGCCGCTACAGCCTTGGCGTCACCGGAAACGAAGGGAGCCAGCGTGTCCGGTATGGAAAACAGACCCGTCTGCGCAACAAATTCGAGCACAGCCTGAGCGTCGATCTCCGGCTGTTCCGTGATCAGCGCCAGAAGCCCGTCGCACGCTGCCTTAGCCTTGCCGAGTTGTGCGACCTGATTCGATCCAGCCTCTTGAAGCGCTGCGCGATCCAGAAGGGGCGACGACGCTTTGATGATCGCAGTAGCTCCGAAGCGGTCGTTGGCACGAAGCGCCTTGATCAGCGGCAACACGTCCCTGATGAAGAATCCAAGACCTGCTCCGGCGCCTTGAAGCAGGCTTGTCCTGAGGTTGTCGATCGCCCAAAGCGGCTCGAAGAATTCCGCGAAACCGAATCGCCTGGCAGACATCAGGTGCTCAAGGGCGAGCGTCTTCACCGTGTCAGAGTTCTGCCAAGCTGGGTCACCAGCGATCGTCGCCATACGCTGATGTACTGCCGCTTCAATGGCGAAGGGGTCGGCGCCCGCTTGAGACGCGATGAAAACCCGGACCACACCCTTTTCAGCATCGCTGCGGGGGACCTGTTCCTCGCCATCAACATCGCGGCGGATACTGTTGATAACCTCAACGACGCGGGATGGGCACCGGTGGTTCATCCGCTTGCGAGGCACGGCCCACCTGGCCGGGATGGCCTTGTCCAACCGCTCTTTTCCGTCCGAGTAGATGCGCTGCATCATGTCGCCGAAAAGTCCCAGGCTGAAGCGGCCATGGAACTCTTCCTCCAGATGCAAGAAGGCGTCCATGAGCGCCTTGTTCGTGTCCTGGCTCTCATCAATGAGCAACACCGGACACCTGCTGACCAACATCCGCCGCAGTCCAGGTTTGCTGGTCAGGAAGGTCGCCGTCATAGCGATGACCTCCGAGTGGTTCAGAGAGTCGCGCGTTCGGTTGTCGTTGGTCGGGCTGTAGATGAACTTAACGATGGAATCCAGACGCGCCAAACGGCGACGTTTGCTCTCCATGGATCGAAGTCGTTCAACACCCGCTTTCGTGTTGGGGCGACCCTTCTTGTGCTGCTCCTCGAGCTCTGCAATCTCCTGTTCAAGGTTCTTGGCCACCCACTGACGGATGTCGGCGTTGTAGCCCTCGATCAGCGACCATGAGAAGGCATGAATCGTCATGACCTCGACGCGAGGATCGAATTCAAGGCGTTGCTTGATTTCGTCACAAGCGGCGTTGGTGTAGGTGATGACGCCAATCTTCTTGCCGGTCAGGGTAAGTTGCCGGCCGTGCTCGCCATCGATCGTCTTTCTGACGGCACTGACCAATGATCGCGTCTTCCCTGATCCAGCACCTGCATACAGGAAAAAACTTCTGGGATTGCCCAGGTCAAGACACGCAACGATTGTTGCGTCGGCCTCGGCATCGAATTGATCGTCGGCGGCCGTCATGGCTTCGCTCCCAGCCCCGAACTAGCGGCGGCGGTGACTGAAACGGCCGTGGCCGGCGCCGTCGTCAAGATTTCCACCTGCTTCTTCTTCATCTGTTCGAGCAGCCACTCCAGACCCTCGGCGATGTACTGCGGCACTTTCAGTTTGTTAAAGTCGTCCGCCATCAAGACGTCGAGAGCAAATTCGGCCTTTTTGCCGTCTTTGAGCGCGGTGTACATACTGGCACCGACCACGGCTGCACCGCCACCCTTGGCGATTGCAGCTCGAAACTTGGCGTTCAATCCCGGGCCCGCAAACGCAGCGAAGAAGGCCACGTTCTCGAACACCAGAGCGTCCTCAAAGGTGTAGGGGTAAGCAGTCTCCTTGGTGGTGGAGCCCGGCATCGTGACCTCGACGGGTGTTTGGTATGCCGCGCGCACCGCGAACAGCGTGTCGCCGGCATCCGTGATTGTCTTGGCCGCCGGTGTCGCGCTGATAAGAGCGTCGACGTCGTCCAGGGCTGGCACCCAGGTCTTTAGGGTGGCGTTGTTGGTTTTCTGGCCTGTGCCCAAAGCAGGTTGAACTGATGAGCCCCCTGTCGCTGCCAAGCTGTCCAGGTCGGTGACGATCAACGTCAGCAAGCCGAGATGATCGATCAGCGGGCGCAGGCGATGGGCGTGGCTACCGCCAATCTCTAGCAAGGTGACGTAACTCTGATGCAGCACCTTGTAGTGAGCTCGAATGAAGTTGGGGACGAGCATACGCTCAGCAGGTCCTTCGACGAGGATCGCTGCGTCGGCGAAGAATAGGTCGGCGTGCTGTGCACGCAAATACCGGGTGACAAAGCGCTCGGTCTCCGTGCCCTCCCCGAAGACTTGAGACAAATTAACCACCGTCGACACCGGCACCTTGGCCACCATGCCGGCCGGCAGTCTCCGGAAATACCGCAGGCTCGCGAAGGGCGTCTCATGTGCAACGTGACTCGAATGCGTGCTGACGATCAGTTGCGTACATAGTGCGTCGCTTTCCCCCAGCTCCGGGCGCCTACGCAGCACCTCGTACGCTTTCTTGATAAAGACTTGCTGCACCTGCGCATGCAAGTGAGCTTCAGGCTCCTCCACGAGAACCAGGTGAAGTGGTTCAATGCTTGCAGACTCGGAACTCTTGGACGCTTTACCCACGCGCATCCAGGCATCGCGAAAGCTCATCAGTCGGAAGATCATCGAAATGAGGTTCTGGTAACCCAGGCCGTTACTGCCCTCCGGCAACAGCAGGATGGGCGTAACCGCGCCGGCATCCGAAACCACGTCGACCTCGAAATTGACCGCCGCGCTGTGGTTCAATCCATCGATCGCACGCAAGCGTGTCGATACGCGCGGGCGCGGGTCGCTGACACCCGGATAGCCCAAGCCCGCCACCTCGGTAAAGCATTCATTGAAGCTTTCCATCAGCTTCAGGTCAAATGCATCCTCAGCCGCCTCCATGGCTTGCAGAGCCTCCAAGTCCGTGGGATCAGGCCCCTTTGCTGGATCCAGATGCTTGGCGTAGTAGCTTCGGAGTTGTTCCGAGAGCCGCGTACCGCCCGCCGAGGTTTGAAGCTCGCCTTCATCTTCGACCCCGTTCGGGACCTCGCCAAAGCCGCGTTGCGCAGGGATGTCATGCACCTTGATCAGACCATTGAAAGGATCGCCCTCGATCGGCAATGCCGCTGCCGGAAGCGATTGCGGCAAAGCCCGCAGCTTTTCAGGGTTGGCAAGTAGCGCTGGATCCAGCGGATAGGCCCGGATCATGAACATCGAGGTCAGCCGCTTGGTGAGGAAGTCGACCAAAGTTTCGGGCCAAACCGTCAACGTGGGTGAAGGCCCCGCGCCCGCAGCCTTGGCGGCTGCGGCAGCCGCAGCAGCTGCGCGCATGGCATTGGCTTCGGTGACCGCGGTGATGAACTCCTTGAACAGTGCATTGAGGTCTTTGGGCTCATAGCGCAGCCGCACTCCCATCCGTCCGCCGGTCCAGTCCATGAGCGGGACCAAATCTCGGACCCGGTGGACCTCGTCCTCCTTGACCTGCAACCACAGATCCAAGGCCGGCAGCGCTTGCACCCAAGGATCCACGGTGAGGTCAGCCACACCCCCCTCCTGGTTCGCCTTAAGCCATGCTTCGCCAATGTCCACGAGTACCGGCAAGTGGCACAACGTGAAGTCGTGGATCTCGAACGGACAGCGGCGAGGCGTTAGGAAGCGCCGTAGGGCCAACATAGCTGACGTCTTGCCGCTATTGTTCGCTCCGACGAACAGCGTCGTCTTGAGCGACAGATCCACGCGGGCCGACAACAGCTTCCTGAAATTTGCGATCTCGACTAATTCGATGTGCATTTCGCCCCCTTTGCATGAAATTTTTTGTAACGTCAATCGAAGCATGAAGCCACGGAGAGCTGGGGCAAGGTCTCGGAATCGTTTGCTGTTCTCGCCACTGTTCGACGTCATTTATTGAACGCAGCGTACATTCGAAGCCAAGAATCGAGCGACTTCATCAATTCGTTGCATCGACAGGTTGAATCCGAAGCCGAAACCGGACGGTCATTCGAGAAGACTGGATAGCGACGGATACTTCCTATTGAACGACATCATTCAGCATTACTTGCGCCTCCGACACAAGCTGCGAATATCGCCTCTGTACCGGCAAACGCTGTGCGAAACATTCCGGTCGCGTCTCCTCATCCACCCGCCCCGGCCCACAAGCCGCAATCCCCGGCACCTTCACCTCTCGCCAGAGGACATAAACCCTCTCCCCTTGCTTGACAGAGACCGCCAACGTATTCGGCCCCTCCGGCACCCCATCCTGGCTTTCCCCGAGCAGCAACGCTTTCACCACCGCATCGGCCGGCTTCCGCTTCACCGGCAACTCGGCAAACCGAAACGCCGCTGCATCGTCGGCGAACACATCCGTATAAAAGGTCTCGTTATCGAAGATAACGGCAACATCATCCGTCGACTTGATTCCCGCATCGGCCGTCTTCGCCCAAGCCTTCAAAAGCGGAACTGTCGTCACCAAAAGACTCGCATTCCCGTCATCCGACTTCAAGAATAGCCCATCCGGCCCGGGCGTCATCTCGCCGTCGGCGACAACGCTTTGCACGTTACTCGCTGCCTTCCCGGAAAACCCTCTCGCCCTGACTGTCCCGACAAGCTTAACCAGCCGCGCGTTCACCTCAGCGGTGT
Source organism: Burkholderia sp. Tr-20390 (assembly GCF_017104595.1). NCBI lineage: Bacteria > Pseudomonadati > Pseudomonadota > Betaproteobacteria > Burkholderiales > Burkholderiaceae > Burkholderia > Burkholderia sp. Tr-20390. Next base: position 81,693 of record NZ_JAAGPC010000014.1, read on the forward strand.
ATTTCTTGTCCAGATCCGCCTGATCTTCCATCCGCGCCGCTGTAATCGTGTCAACGGCTTTCTTCCGATAGGCAAGATAAGAATCGGTCGGCGACGCAATCACCTTCGCCGCCACCGCGACGAGCACCGCCGCCCCCACCCCGATCTTCCATTTGGAAATGCGTTTCATTTTTATATGCGTTACCCAATCCCACGCAATCATGCAAAAACGGCTGCCGTGAATCCACGACAGCCGTCCCTCAGAAACGCCATATTCTAAATCGCGAATCAGACTTTACTCATCCACCTTGAAAGCCGACACCAGTCGGGTCAATTCCGCCGCCTGCTGCTTCAAGCTCGCTGCAGCCGCCGCGCTTTCCTCCACGAGCGCCGCATTCTGCTGCGTCATCTGATCGAGCGACTGCACCGCGTCCCCGATCTGATCAATCCCGGCACTCTGCTCCAGACTCGCCTCGGCGATCTCGCTCATCATCGCGCTCACGCCTTGAACCTGCGACACCACATCACGCATCACCTTCCCGGCCTCACTCACCAGCCGCGACCCGGTATTCACTGTCCCCGCGCTATGCTCGATCAGCGTCTTGATCTCCTTCGCCGCTTGCGCACTGCGCTGCGCCAGATTCCGCACCTCAGAAGCCACCACCGCAAACCCGCGCCCCTGCTCCCCGGCCCGCGCCGCTTCCACCGCCGCATTCAGCGCAAGAATATTCGTCTGAAACGAAATACTGTCGATCATCACGATGATCTCGGAGATCCGCTGCGACGCGTCGCTGATCTCCTGCATCGTGGTCACGACTTCGCCCACCACCTGTCCGCCGCGCGCCGCCGTATCGGCAGCACCATTGATCATCTTCGCGGCCGTCGTCGCCGTCTCGGTGTTATTCCGCACCACGGCCGTGATCTCTTCCATCGACGAAGCCGTGCGCTCCAGGTTGCTCGACTGCCCTTCGGTGCGTTCGCTGAGATCCGCATTCCCCGTCGCGATCTGCGCCGACCCGGTCGCAATCGACGAGGAAGCCGCGCGAATGCTGTGCACCAGCGTCGACAGCGACGACACGAACCGGTTGAACGCATCCGACAACTGCCCGATCTCGTCCTGGCTCTCGACCGTCATGCGGCGCGTCAGATCGCCTTGACCGCTGGCGATCTCCGAAAGCAGCGTCGCCGCGCGGCGGATCGGCGCGGCAATTGCACGACCCACCAGCCAGATCACGAGCAGTGCAACACCAAGCCCCACCACCGCCGCAACCAGCGCCGCGCTGCGAATGGCACGCGTCACCGGCCCGAGCAGCTCAGCCTGCGGCACCTCGACGACCACATACGCATTCAACTCCGGAATAAACGACGTCGCGATGAAACGCGCACCACCGTCACCGTTGTAACTCAGATACGCATACGGCTGCCCAGCCAGCAGCGTCGACGACGCATCGCCCGGCAACCCCTGTTGGTCTTTCATGAAATGCTTGCCGTCGATCAGCGACGAATCGCGATGCATCATGATCGCGCCGTCGGGACGCACGAGATACGCGAACCCGGTCTCGCCGATCCGGTAAGCAGCGATACCCTTCGCGAGCGCATCAACCGACAGGCTCATGCACGCAGCACCAATCGGCACACCATCAAGTTCAACACGGCTGTTGATGAACATCATGTAGCCGCCGACCGTCACCTCGCGGTCCATGTTCACGTCGAACGCCTTGCCGGACGACAGGAAGCCGGTCAGCCACTGATCCTTGTCGGTCACCTTCCGCTGCAGGCCGGATTCGTTGTAGTAGTTGCCACTCTTCACGGACACCCACTGCACCGACGCGGCCTTCTGCTCGTCCTTCACGTTCTTCGCGAGCTGGATCCAGTTGCGCGTGCCGGCATCGGGTTCGCCCTCAGCTTCCCATTGCAGCAGGAACGCATCGCGCGCGAGAATCCGCGACGCGGCGATCGGCCCGGCCATCTGCCGCTGCACGTCGGCGCGGATACCGTTCACGGCCGTCGGCAGTTCTTCGCGCACGACGCGATCGCGCACCGCGTTGCCGATCAGGCGGATGCTGAGCCCGCTCGAGATCGCGACGAACACGAGCAGGCAACTCGTCATGCTGAGAATCAGCTTGTTCTGTATGGAAAGCTTGCGCCAGAAATGCATGGGGAACCCTCGATAACCGCTCGGTCTGAGCCAGTTTGGGTTATCGGCATGCACGCGCAGAACCGCATCGCTGATTTCACATGCTCATCATGCGAGATTCGTTATGTTGTTGTCAGGCGGACATATGCGGCCGCTTATAGATGCGCGAACAACGAAAATTCAGCGGCAATCAGTATGCAACGAAGATCGTGACACGCCGGTTGCGCGCCCGCGCGGCGGCATCGTCGCCCGCGACGAGCGGCTGCGTATCGGCCCGCCCGATCGCCGCGAGCCGGTGCGGGGCGACGCCGCGCTCGGTCAGGTAGCGCACGACGCTCCCCGCGCGCGCCGACGACAGCTCCCAGTTCGATTCGTATTTCGCGTTCGCGATCGGCACGCTGTCGGTATGCCCTTCGACGAGAATGTCGCCGGTCGCGTGATCGCTCAGTGCCTGCGCGATTTGATTCAGCACGGGCGACGAATCGGGCAGCAGGCGCGCATCGCCGACATTGAACAGGATCTTCGCGTCGATGCCGATCTCGACGCCATGCGGCGCTTTCACGAGCGAGATCCGACCGTTCGACTTCAACGAATCGAGCAAGGCGAGCCACGGCGGCGCGTGCTCGGGCGTCACGGCAGCGGTAGCAGCAGTTGATGCACTCGCCGCGCTTTCGGCATGCCGCGCGAGCGTCTGATACCGCGCATCGAGCGCGTTGTATTTCGCGAGCTGGAGCACGTACAACGCGAGAAACAGCACCATCAGCGTCGTGATGAGATCCGCGTACGAAATCAGCCAGCGGCCCGATTGCGCGCCGTCGAGTTCGTCGTCGTCGCGATCGGTGGCGGATGCGCCGTCAGTTCGAGCAGTCATGCGATTGGCATTCCGGGTTCGTCGTATGACACCCGCGCATCACGCGAGCGATTCGACCGCGCGCCCGCGCACGTCGCCGGTCAGGCGCGTCTCGATCGTATGCGGCGATTCCTTGCGCGAGATCGCGAGCAAGCCGTCGAGATACAGCTTGCGAAACCGCAGCTCGCTGTCGATCTGCGCGCGCAGCTTGCCGTAAAGCGGCAGGAACACGAGGTTCGCGAATGCCAGCCCGTACAGCGTCGCGATGAACGCAACCGCGATGCCCGGCCCGAGTTGCGCCGGTTCGAGAATATGGCTCGTCACCTGCACGAGCCCGAGCACCGACCCGAGAATGCCGAACGTCGGCGCATACCCGCCCGCCTGCTGCCACACGCGCGCGGCGGCGAGGCGGCTGCGTTCGTAGGCATCGAGTTCGCGCTGCAACGCATCTTCGAGCACGGCGGTCGACACACCGTTCGCCAGCAGTTCGAGCCCGCGGCGCGCGAACGGATGGATGCCGCTCACGTCCATCGATTCGAACGCGAGCAACCCGTCGAGCTTCGCGCGGTCGCCCCATTCGAGCAGGTCGGACAGGTTCTTGCGATCGACCTCGCGTGCCCGCACGAACGCGAGCCGCAACTGCTTTACCGCGTCGAAGAAGCGCGCCCAGGTGTTCTGGATCATCACCGCGCCGAGCGTGCCGCCGAGCACGATGATGAGCGCCTCGAACTGGAACAGCATCGAGAAATGCCCGCCTTCCAGCGCGAAACCGAACACGATCGCCGCACCGCCCAACAGCACACCGGCCAGGGTCAACAGGTCCATGCGCGTCTCCTCGTCATGCGTCCGATGCCGATGCGACAGGCACGGCGCCCACCGCCGGCGCCTTCGCCGCGCGCACGGCATCCAGCACGCGCTGCTCGATATCCTCGATCTCGACCGGATCGAGCTTAAGCTCGCGGCGCATCACCCACGACACCTCGTTGCGCCGCGCCTCGGTCATCACGGAGAACAGCTTGTCGGCCACCGCGCGATCGTCGAGATTCGCGATCAGCTTCGCGAGATCGTACGTATCGAACGCGCTGATGACGTCGAACAGCGTGCGCTGGTCGATCGACACGAGATCCTCCAGCGCGCGCACCTCTCCGCGTCGCGCATTGCGACGCGAGAAATACGTCACGCCCTTCTGTTCGACGTAACTGAGCACCTTCGATTTGCGGAACGCGAACAACTCGTCGGCAATCTCGCCGTTCGACAGTTTGTTGAGCAGCATCGTCTTCTCGACACCGATCAGCGCTTCGAGATCGGCCAGCTCGATGAGTTCGAGTTCGCTGTTGATCGACAGGTCGAGATCGTGATCGGCCACCTGCTGCGCGCGATCGATCACGCGCGCCGCGTCGAACGTGACGACCTGGCGTGCATCCGACGACGCCGCATAGTCGACCGCCCCGCCCGCATGGTCCGCCTGCGCCGCTTCGATCGTGACGAGATTGAGCTTCTCCATGCGTCGCAGCATCGCGAGCACGTGCGGCCGCGAGTGGCCGGCAATCGCGCGGCATTTGCGGATCACGTCGGCGAGCGGCACCGAGGTTTCGGCCGCGTGGGCCTGCATCGGCCGGCGCGCCCAGGCGTCACCGCCATCGCGCGCTTCGGCGCCCGCCATCAACGACAGCACATGCGCATACGACAGCACGCCCGGCATGAAGTCGGCATGGGTGTAGGTGGCGAGCTGGTCGTCCTTGCGCTTCACGCGGCGGATCATCGTTCGCACGATGTGACGCAGCAGCGCCGATACACGCTCGATTTCGTCGTCGAGCATGCCGGCCGGCACGACCGTGAGCTGACAGAATGAAAGGGCCTTCGCGGTATGAGCACGCGGCTCGGCTGCGAGCAGCGCCGATTCACCGAAGAATTCGCCGCGGCCGAGTGTCGCGACGACGACGCGCTTGTCGTCGCATCGCGTCGACAGCTCGACCTTGCCGTCGGTGATCAGAAAGATGACGGGCTCGCCCGCAAAGCCCTCGGAGTAAATGATTTCCCCGGGCGCCGCTGTACGCGTCCACGATTGCTGACGATTCACGTCGATTCCCCTGCTGCGCTGATTTTTTCGGACTGCGCGTCGCACGTCGAAAGCATGTGATCGCGAGTCATCCCCGTGACTCGTTTACGTCAGCGGGCTCAACATCCTTTAGGGAATTCGTCCTCGTTTCGAATCGAAATCAAGGTAAAACGTTTGCGAGTCGCGCAGCCACAGCGGAAAGTTCATTTCGATGCCTGCGTGTGTAGTGCAATTGAAAGCGCCCAGCGATTCCGCGCGTCAGAACTCCATGTCGAGTTCGTCGATGTCTTCGTGCTCCGCCTTCGCCGCATCGATCCATTCCGTCACGAACGGATGCGCGAGCACCTGCATGCAGTACTCGGCGATATCGGGCTCGAGCTTCACGTCGTAGGTCAGGAAGCGCGTGACGACCGGCGCATACATCGCGTCGGCGATGCCGATCTCCGCACCGAACAGCCAGGGGCCGCCGTACGCGGCCAGGCACTCGCGCCAGATCGTCACGATCCGCTCGATGTCGTGCTGCGCGCGCGACCAGATGCGGAAGCCGGGGAAATGCGCGCGCAGGTTCATCGGCAACGCGGAGCGCAACGCGCTGAAACCGGAATGCATCTCGCCACAGATCGACCGGCAATGCGCGCGGGCTCGCCGGTCTTCCGGCAGCAGCCGCGCCTGCGGCCGGATTTCATTCAGGTATTCGGCGATCGCGAGCGTGTCCCATACCGTGTTGCCGTCGTGGGTGAGGCACGGCACGAGAATCGACGGCGACAGCAACAGCAACTCCGCGCGCGACGCGGCGTCGATCGGCACGCTGACCGTCTCGAACACGAGGCCGCTCAGCTTCGCGAGCAGCCAGCCGCGCATCGACCACGACGAGTAATTGCGGCTGCTGATGGTCAGCGTCGTCTGTCCTCCGGTGACTTCCATGTCGCTCCCCTGTTCAAAACCGTTCGTGCCCCTGCACCGAAACAGACGCCATGTGGCGCCACCCGCACCATGCCGGTGCCGCGCATTCGCCGAACTGGCGCAGCGCCGCACGCTGTCGCGTCACGTGCCGCACGACAGGCCGGCCGGGCAACGCATCGCGTGCGGCTGCCGTGTGTCGCGTGCCGCCTGCGTCGCCGCGTTTCCGAACCGCGTGCAACGCGCGTGCCAGCCGCAGGCTGGCACATCGCTTGCCTCGTTCCATGCAACGCGGCACAACGAGCGACAGCCATGAATCTGCTTGCCTATCCGTTCTATCAATGGTCTGCAGAATGCACGCGCCCGGCGCGCGCATGGGCCGCCGCCGCACGCGCGACGATGTCGCTATGGCCGCCCGCCACCGCGACCCCGACCGGCCGCATGCTCGACGCGCTGTGCGAACTGCTCGAATGCTGCGCGTTCTCGCATCGGCGTCCGCCGTTCGGCATCGCGTCGATCGTCGTCGACGGGGAAGCGGTGCCGATCGTCGAGGAAGCCGCCGCGGGCACACCGTTCGGCACGCTGCTGCATTTCCGCAAGGCGCGGCCGGTGGCGCGCCAGCCGCGCGTGCTGATCGTCGCACCCATGTCCGGGCATTTCGCGACGCTGCTGCGCGGCACCGTGCACACGATGCTCGCCGACCACGACGTGTACATCACCGATTGGCACAACCCGCGCGACATCCCGCTGACGGCCGGACGGTTCGGCTTCGACGAATACGTCACGCACGTGATCGACTTCATCCACCAGATCGGCCCGGATGCGCACGTGCTCGCGATCTGCCAGCCGACCGTCGCCGCGCTTGCAGCAGTTTCGTTGATGGCGGCCGGCGGCGATCCAGCGCAGCCCGCGAGCCTGACGCTGATGGCAGGCCCGATCGATTGCCGCGTGAATCCGACGAAGGTCAACGCGCTCGCGACGAGCCAGCCGATCGAATGGTTCGCGCGCAACCTGATCAGCGTCGTGCCGGCCGGCTTCGTCGGTGCGCAGCGCTGCGTGTATCCGGGCTTCGTGCAGGTGGGCGCGTTCATGTCGATGAATCCCGATCGCCATGCGGCATCGTTCGCCGATCTGTATTACGAACGCGCGAAGGGCGACCCGGCAAAAGCCGACACGCTGCGGCACTTCTACGACGAATACTTCGCAACCGCCGATCTCACCGCGGAGTTCTATCTGGAAACCGTCGAGAAGGTGTTCCAGCAATACGCACTCGCGCGTGGCGAGCTGACGGTCGGCGACCGGCTCGTCGAGCCGGCGGCGATTCATCGCACCGCGCTGTTGACGATCGAAGGCGAGAAGGACGATATCTGCGCGGTCGGCCAGACGGTGGCCGCGCAGGAGCTGTGCTCGGGGTTGCCGCCGTACCTGAAGACGCACCACGTGCAGACGGGCGCGGGTCACTACGGCGTGTTCAACGGCAGCCGCTGGGAAAAGCAGATCTATCCGATCGTGCGCGCGACGATCCACGACAACGAGCCATACGATCGTACTGCCGATGCAGACGGTCACGCGGACGGCACGCACTACGTGACGCTGCGCGCGCTGCTCGACGCCCGCGCAACCGCGCCCGATGCAGCGACCGACACGCAATCGCAGCTCGCCCACTGAAGCCGGACGGCGCTGAAAATGAAACGCCCCGCCGGGGGTGGCGGGGCGTGAGGTGCGGCAGCGTGCCGACGACGCGCGAGGGAGCGGCCTCGCGCGTCAGCCTGCGTTACGAACAGGCCTTGCCGTGCGACGCGTGGTAGCCCTTCGCCTTCGCGTCGGCTTCCGACATGTAGCTGCCGTGCTTCGTCTTGCCGTAGTACTTGTCGGTCGAGCAGTGGTAGACCTTCGTGCTGTCATTGGCCCATACCTTGCCCGCGCCGCCGCCCGGCGCTGCCGCCGCGGTCGTCGCTGCCGCGCTCTTCGCCGGCGCGGTGCCCGATGCCGGGGCTGCGGAGGCTGCCGTTGCCGGCGCTGCGGCCGGTGCGCTCGCGGCTGCCGCCGACGATGCGCCGTACCAGGTCTTCACACCCTTGTGGCCCGCGCACGCGCCCTTCTTCGATGCGCCCGAGTAGAACGAGCCGTCCTTGCACAGACCGGTCGTGCCGGCCGGCGCGCTGGCCGGAACCTGCGCGAACGCACCGATCGACATACCCATGCCGGCGACCAGCGCGGCGATCAACATCGTCTTTTTCATAGTCCTCTCCTGATTTGCCTGAATGAAGCATGCGTTCCGGGTAGTCCCGGGAAAGTCGCGGTTACCGCACCCAGCGGCACACGCGATGGTGGTGATGATCGAAATGACACACACGGTGCGAATGCGCTTCGGCCAGTGCCGGAGCAAGAACGGCACATGCCACTGCGGTGGCCGTCAGGATCTTCGCGATGCGCTTCATGAAACTCTCCCGGGTAACTCAACCGGTGATCCGGCTGGTACTTCCTTAACGCCGGTCGTCGACTAGCCGTGCACCGCATCCACGCGCAATTGACGATCTTTGACATCGCGGCGCCGTCAACGCAGCGAAGCTGACGAATGTCTTTCTTTTCTTTCTGGATCTTCAGCTTCGCGACCTTTCGGAATTCGAAAGAATGTGAAGGAGGGAAAGCGGTTCGCACGGAAACCTCCGTGGAACGCGCAAGAAAAAACCGCCACGAAGGCGGTTTGTCACAAACAGGCGTAAGGACGATGCACGCGAAAGCACGGCGGCAACTACGCCCCCGCCTCGCCCCACGGTGTCGGCGGCGGCACCGCACACGGACCTTCGACGTCGATCGACTTGAAATCGGCGGGCCCGACGATCTCCAGGTACTCCATGTCCGGCGAGTAGTCGAACAGATAGTGGACGATCCCCGGCGCCTGGTGCACGCAGTCGCCGGCCGCCACCAGCGTTTCCTGGTCGCCGTACATGAAGCGCGCCCACCCCTTCAGCATGATCACGATATGGAACTCGGCCTCGTGACGGTGCCAGCCGGTGCCCGCCTCCGGTGCATGATTCGCCCTGACGAGTTGCGCGACGACCTTGCCGTTCGTCGCGGCCGCGATGCCGAGATCGCGATACAGGAAGAAGTCGCGCAGGCCTTCGCCGCGATACGCGGTGTCCTGCGGCTTCACATGGGAAAAGGCGGTGGTGGTCGGTGTGCTCATCGCGGTGCTCCTTCATTGAAAGGATCCCGCGTGACAAGCATTTAGTGTTCCAGTATGCGACGTCGCGGATGATGCGCGACGCCGCCGCCCGCTTACTTCAACCGCCCCGACAGAAACTGCCCGAGCCGTTCGCTCTTCGGATTCACGAGAATCTCCTGCGGATTCCCTTCCTCCTCGATCTTCCCCTGATGCAGGAAGATCACGTGATTCGACACGTTGCGTGCGAAACCCATCTCGTGCGTGACGACGACCATCGTGCGGCCTTCCTCGGCGAGCTTCTGCATCACCTTCAGCACTTCGCCCACCAGCTCCGGATCGAGCGCCGACGTCGGCTCGTCGAACAGCATCACTTCCGGCTCCATCGCGAGCGCGCGCGCAATGGCCACGCGCTGCTGCTGGCCGCCCGACAGGTGCGACGGATACATGCCCTCGACGCGCGGCGCGAGGCCGACCTTCTCCAGGTACTTGCGCGCCCGCGCGATCGCTTCGTCCTTGCTGACGCCGAGCACGGCCATCGGCGCTTCGATGATGTTCTCGAGCACCGTCATGTGGGCCCACAGGTTGAAGTGCTGGAACACCATCGACAGCTTCGTGCGCATCCGCTGCAGCTGCTTCTGGTCGGCCACGCGCAGCGAGCCATTGCGGTCGCGCGTGGTCTGGATCGGCTCGCTGCCGATCGTGATCTGCCCGGAGCACGGCTGCTCGAGGAAGTTGATGCAGCGCAGGAACGTGCTCTTGCCGGAGCCGCTCGAGCCGATGATGCTGATCACGTCGCCGGCCTTCGCCTTCATCGACACGCCCTTCAACACCTCGTTGTCGCCGAACTTCTTGTGCAGGTTGTCAACGGTAAGCTTGTACATGCTGGGTCCTTCCTTGCGAATCTTGCGAATGCGTTAATGGCCGCGCGGCGAGAGGTACGCGAGCCAGCGCGTCTCGAGCTTGCGGAACGCCCAGATGAGCGTGAACACGACGGCGGCGTACAGCACGGCCGCGATGCCGTAGGCCTGGAACGACATGTAGGTCGCCGAATTGACGTCGCGCGTGATCTTCAGGATGTCGGGCACGGTCGCGGTGAACGCGAGCGTCGTCGCGTGCAGCATCAGGATCACTTCGTTGCTGTAGCTCGGCAGCGAGCGGCGCAGCGCGGACGGCAGGATGATCCGCGTATAGAGCTTGAAGCGCGACATCCCGTAGGCCATGCCTGCCTCGATCTCGCCGGCCGACGTCGCCTTGATCGCGCCCGCGAAGATCTCGGTGGCATACGCGCATTCGTTCAGCACGAACGCGAGCAGCGTGCAGTTCATCGCGTTGCGGAAGAACGTGTCGAGCAGCACGTGGTTGTGCACGACCTGCAGGCTGTAAATGCCCGTGTAGCACATCAGCAGCTGCACGTAGAGCGGCGTGCCGCGGAACACGTACGTATAGAGCCACACCGGGCCGGAGATCCAGCGGTTCGACGATGCGCGCGCGATCGCGAGCGGCACGGCGAGCGCGAAGCCCAGCGCGATCGACACGACCAGCAGCCACAGCGTGATCGCGAGGCCGCTGAAACGGTAGCCGTCGGTGTAGAGATAGCTTTGCCAGTACTGGCTGACGAGTTCGATCACAGTGCGAGCCTCCGGACGCCGACGGAATAACGCTTCTCGAGGTGATGCAGCACGACGTTGGACACCGTCGTGATCGCGAGGTAGATCGCGCCTGCAGCCAGCGTGAAGAAGAAGAAATCGAGCGTGCTCTTGCCGGCGTCCTGCGACGCCTTGACGACGTCGGCGAGGCCGATGATCGACACGAGCGCGGTGGCCTTCACGAGCACCTGCCAGTTGTTGCCGATGCCGGGCAGCGCGAAGCGCATCATCTGCGGGAACAGGATGCGGTGGAACACGCGCCAGCCGCTCATCCCGTACGCGAAGCCCGCTTCGAGCTGGCCGCGCGGCACCGCGAGAAATGCGCCGCGGAACGTCTCGGTGAAGTACGCGCCGTAGATGAAGCCGAGCGTGATGACGCCGGCCACGAACGGGTCGATGTCGATCTGGTCCCAGCCGAGCATGTCGGTGACGTTGTTCAGCAGGATCTGGATCCCGTAAAACAGCAGCAGCATCAGCACGAGGTCCGGCACCGCGCGGATCAGCGTCGTGTAGAAGGTGCCGATCGACTTGAGCATGCGGTTCGTCGACAGTTTGGCGCTCGCGCCGATGAGGCCCAGCACGAGCGACGCCGCGAGCGACAGCACCGCGAGCTTCACGGTTTCCACCGTGCCGGCCCACAACAGCGGGCCAAATCCTTGGAAGATCATATGAGGGATCCAGAACGATGTGGCTGGATTGTCAATAGCCATTACCCGGGCATCAAACGATATCTACGCACTACCTGATGCAGCCTGCTCATCAAGTCGAACGCATCACGCGAAGCGGGCTGCACCCACGACAGACGCGGCACGCACCGCAATCGATGCGCGCCGCATGGAAGATCAGCCGCCGTAGACGTCGAACGCGAAGTACTTCTTCTCGAGCTTCTTGTACGTGCCGTCCTTGATGATGTCGGCGATCGCGTGGTCGATCTTCGCCTTCAGGTCGGCGTCGTCCTTGCGCAGCCCGATGCCGGCGCCGTTGCCGAGCGTCTTCGGATCGTCGATGTCCTTGCCGGCGAATGCGAAGTTCGCGCCGCGCGGCGTCTTCAGGAAGCCGATGTCGGCCTGCACCGCGTCCTGCAGCGCCGCGTCGAGGCGGCCCGACATCAGGTCCTGGTACACGCCGTCCTGGTTCTGGTAAGGCACGACCTGCACGCCCTTCGGCGCCCAGTAGGCCTTCGCGTAGGTTTCCTGGATGGTGCCCTGCTCGACACCCACCGACTTGCCCTTCAGCGAATCGGCCGTCGGCTGCAGGTTCGCGCCCTTCTTCGTGACGAGACGCGTCGGCGTGTTGAACAGCTTGTCGGAGAACGCAATCTGCTCGGCGCGCGCCGGCGTCATCGACATCGACGACAGCACGCCGTCGAACTTCTTCGCCTTCAGCGCGGGAATCATCCCGTCGAAGTCGTTCTCGATCCACACGCATTTCGCCTTCAGGCGGGCGCAGATTTCGTTGCCGAGATCGACGTCGAAGCCGACGACCTTGCCGCTTGCGTCCTTCGATTCGAACGGCGGATAGCTGGCGTCGACGCCGAACCGGATCGTCGACCAATCCTTGGCGTGGGCACCGACCGCGATGCAGGCAAGGGCAATACTGAGCGCGAGTTTCTTCATGGCGTTCCTGTCAGAGGCGAACTGGGCCGGGTTCCGTCGGGCAGCGCCGCCGTGAACCCTTCCAACCCGGAAGCCGCCCGTTCCGGCTACGCTCCAAGTTGTACATACAACTTTGCCTTTTCGGAGGGTGCGCCAGCAATCCGTGTTTATCTCTAATTGTCGGATCAATAGGATCGTGTGTCGCAAATTTCCTTATATTTCAATTAATTGCGAATTACATCGAGCTAAACAACCGCTTTCTCCGCGCGCCGGCGCACGGCCGGGAGCGGGATTTCAGTTGTCTAGACCTGCCGATGCCGCACCACGCGGCCCGTCCGCCATGCCGACCGTTTCCAGACCGACCAGCCGGTAGCCGAACTGCAACTCCGTCAGCAGGTGCCGCGGCCGCGCCGGCACCGGTTCGAGCTTCTGCCGCAGGTTCGTCATGTACACGCGCACGTAATGCGCGCGGTCCGCATCATGGATGCCCCACACCTCCGCCAGCAATTGCCGCGCGGCGATCACGCCGCCCCGCGCGCGAATCAGCGCGGCGAGCAGCCGGAATTCGAGGCGCGTCAGGTGGACCGGCTCGCCGCCGCGCGCGACTTCGTGCTTGCCGAGATCGACGGTCACGTCGCCGAACCGCACGATCGACGACGATTGCCCGTCGGCCGATACGAACGCCGCGCGCCGCAACTGCGCGCGTGCCCGCGCGAGCAGTTCGGGCACGCCGAACGGCTTCGGCAGGTAATCGTCCGCGCCCGCATCGAGCGCCGCGACCTTCTCCACTTCCTGCTGTCGCGCCGACAGCACGATCACCGGCACCGTCGACCACTCGCGCAGCGCGCGGATGAAGGTCTTGCCGTCGTCGTCCGGCAGCCCGAGATCGACGATCACGAGATCGGGCTTGCTGCTCGACGCATACATCCGCGCCTCGCGGGCCGTCGATGCCTCGCAGGTGTCGAGCCCTTCCTGTTCCAGCGCCATCCGCACGAAACGGCGAATGTCCGATTCGTCCTCGACGATAAGTACGCGCGATCTGATCATGTCCGGCTCTCGTGTTCGATATCGGGCGGCGCGCCCAGTGGCAGGCGAATCTCGAACCGCGCGCCGTGCGGATCGAGCGGCACCGCGCGGATCGACCCGCCGTGCGCGTTGACGATGCTGCGGCACAGCGCGAGCCCGAGCCCGACGCCGCTGATCGACGATTCCTTGCGTTCGCGCTCGAACGGCTCGAACAGCGGCTCGGTGTTGCGGGCGATGAAGCCGGGGCCGTCGTCCTCGACGAACACGTACAGCGTTTCGCCGAACACGCGCGCCCGCACCGCCACGGCCGCGTCCGTGCCCGCATATTTCGACGCGTTGTCGAGCAGGTTCATCAGCACGCGCTCGATCAGCAGCGCGTCGACGTCGATCAGCGGCAGGTCGGCCGGCAAGTCGGTGCTCACGTCGCGGCCGGCCAGCACGCCGGCCGAATGCGCGAGCGCGCTGCCGACGATCTCGTCGAGCATGTGCCATTCGCGATTCAGCCGCACACCCTCGCTCTGCATGCGCGCGAGGTCGAGCAGGTTCACGACGAGCCCGTGCAGCGCCTCGGCCTGGTTGCGGATGCCGTGCGCGAGCGCCGCCGGCTGCCCGTCGGCCAGCCGCTCGGGCCGCTCCAGTGTCTCGGCGAGCCCGCGGATCGCGGTCAGCGGCGTCTTCAGGTCGTGCGACACCGCGGCGAGCAGCGCGTTGCGCAGCCGCTCGCCTTCGATGCGGATCAGCGTGTGCTGCGCGACGCCGACGTAGTGCACGCGTTCGAGCGCCATCGCAATCGACGAGCACAATGCGTCGATCAGGCGGCGATCGTCGGGGTCGGTGGGCACCGGCTGCGTGTCACCGAACAGCACGAGCACGCCGCGCACACGCATCGGCGCCTTCAGCGGCAGGTACTGCGCGGCCGCGCGCTCGAACGGCGGCAGCCCGCCCCCCGCGCCACGTGCATTCTCGTAGACCCAGCGGGCAATCGGTGCTTCGACGAACCGGGCGTGCTGCGCCTGCTTCAGGTGATCATCCGCATCCGGCAATACGAGCGCGACGCGCACGCCCAGCAGCGGCGCGATCGTGCCGGTGCAGATCGAGGCAATCTGCTCGGTCTCGATCGCCGCCGACAGATCATGCGCGACCCGGGCCAGCGCCGCCGAGCGCTTCTCGTTCGCGCGCGCGGCCCGCGCCTCCGCGCGCAGGCGCGCCGCGAGCTGGCCGATCGCGAGCGCGACGGCCAGCATCAGCGCGAACGTGAACACGTACTGCGTATCGGACACCGCGAACGACAGCCTCGGCTCGACGAAGAAGAAGTCGAAGCAGCCGACGCACACGAACGCGGCCCACGCGCCGGCGAGCCGGCCGAGCCGCAGCGCGATCACCACGACGGTCATCAGGAACAGCATCACGACGTTCGACAGGTCGAACACGCGCAACAGCGCGCTGGCCGCGAGTGTTGCCAGCGCGCACACGAGCGTGGCGAGCAGCAGCGGCACCGCGTACCGCGACACCCATACGTGCGTGCGCGGGTGCGCTTCGCGCACGGCCAGCGTCGGCTGCGTGTCGG
>NZ_JAAGPC010000149.1:0-21259 GCF_017104595.1 Burkholderia sp. Tr-20390
TCCCGGCCGGCCGCCCGTCGATCGGCCTCGTGCTGTCCGGCGGCGGCGCGCGCGGCTACGCGCACCTCGGGGTCCTGAAGGTACTGGAAGACAACCGCATCCCGATCGACTGCATCGCGGGCACCAGCATGGGCGCCGTGGTCGGCGGCCTGTACGCGAGCGGCATGGCTGCCGACGAGATGCAGAAGCGGCTGTCGGAGGTCAACCTCGCGGACATCGCGTTCGACGTGACGGAGCGCGCGGACCTGCCGCAAACCAGCCGGGAGGACGAGCGCCTGTACATCAACGGGCTGACGCTCGGCTTCGGCAAGAAAGGCGTGAAGGTGCCGGTCGGCCTCGTGCAGGGCAACCGGCTGCAGGCGCTGCTCGCGAACTGGACGGCCGCCGTGCCGACCAACCAGCCGTTCGACCGCCTGCCGATCCCGTACCGCGCGGTCGCGACCGACCTGCAGACGGGCCAGATGGTGGTGCTCGACCACGGCTCGCTGCCGCTCGCGATCC
The DNA here is from genome assembly GCF_017104595.1 of Burkholderia sp. Tr-20390. NCBI lineage: Bacteria > Pseudomonadati > Pseudomonadota > Betaproteobacteria > Burkholderiales > Burkholderiaceae > Burkholderia > Burkholderia sp. Tr-20390. The sequence continues at coordinate 502 of NZ_JAAGPC010000149.1, forward strand.
GCGCGAGCATGGCGATGCCGGGCCTGTTCGCGCCGGCCGAGATCAACGGGCGCGCGCTCGTGGACGGCGGGCTCGTCAGCAACCTGCCCGTCGACACAGCGCGGCAGATGGGCGCGAACGTCGTGATCGCGGTCGACATCGGCTCGCAACTGCGTCCGCTCGACGCGCTCGCGTCGCCGGCCGACGTGATGCAGCAGATGGTCGGCATCCTGATCCGCCAGAACGTGACCGCGCAGCGCAAGCAGCTCGACACGCAGGACGTGCTGCTCACGCCGGACCTCGGCTCGCTCGCGTTCACCGATTTCCAGAACGCGAAGCAGGCGATCGCCGCAGGCGCCGCCGCCGCGACCGCGGCGCTGCCGAAGCTGAAGCGCTTCGCGCTCACGCCGGAACAGTACGCGGCCTACCAGTCCGCGCACGCGCAGCCGCTGCCGCCGCCGATCCGGATCACGCGCATCGACATCAAGACCACCGGCGGCGTGCCGAAGCGGGTCGTCAGCAACGCGCTGCACGTGAAACCCGGCGACACCTACGATCCGAACACAGTCAGCCAGGATCTGCTCGGGCTCACGACCGGCGGCAACTTCGAGAGCGTCACGCAGCAGATCGTGAGCCACGGCGACGAAAACGTGCTCGAGATCGATGCCCGCGAGAAATACTGGGGGCCGAATTTCCTGCTGTTCGGGCTCGGCATGTCGAGCAGTTCGACCGATGAGGGCGGCTTCCGCCTGCACGTCGGCTACCGGCGGCCGTGGCTCACCGAATCCGGGCTCGAATTCCGCGCGGACACGACGATCGGCAGCGACCTGCAATCGGCGCGCATCGAGTTCCGCCAGCCGCTGTCGATGGCCTACGGCGTCTATCTGTCGCCGTACGCGGAATACCAGCGCCGCTACGCGAACCTGTACGACGACACCGGCGACGTGAAGATCACGCAGTACCTGATGCAGACCGCCCGCGCCGGGCTCGATTTCGGCCTGCCGATCGGGCGCCTCGGCGATTTCCGGATCGGCCTCGGTTACGTGACCGGGCACGGCTCGCCGACCTACAACGTGCCGTTCGACGACGGCAGCGGCCGGTCGCTGCTGTGGCCGAGCTTCACGTCGCAGGCGCTGACCGCACGCGCGCGGCTCGTCATCGACCAGCTCGACGATCCGCTGTTCCCGCGCAAGGGCTATTTCACCGAACTGCGTATCGAACGCTCGCTGGTGTCGCGCAACGGGGGCTCGGCGTCGGACTTCGACGACAGCATCAACAGCGCGCCGTACACCGAGATCTACGGCAAGGCGATGGTCGCGCAGCAGTTCGGCCGGCACAGCGTCAGCGCGACGATCGAAGGCGGCAAGAGCATCGGCGGCACCAACCTGATCAACGCGTTCAATTTCACGCTCGGCGGCTTCCAGCATCTGTCCGCGTATGCGGCCGACCAGCTGAACGGCAACGAGCTCGCGTATGCGCAGGTGACCTACATGAACCAGCTGATGACGTTCAACGCGTCGCCGATCAAGGCGCTGTCGGTGGGCGCCAGCGCGGAAGTCGGCAACGTCTGGTCGAGCGGCCAGCAGATCGGCGGCGGTGCGCTCAAGCAGAGCTATACGTTCTTCACGAGCCTGTCGACCGCGTTCGGGCCCGTGTACATCGGCGTCGCGCTGGCGCCCAGCGGCCGCCGCAACTTCTACCTGCAGCTCGGCCGTACCTACTGAGCGTGCGCGGATGCCGCTTCGGCGGCCTCCGCGTCTGCCTCGCGCCGCCCGGCCGGGTCAGAACTCCGCCGCCATCGCGACCGCGCGGGCTTGCGCCCGCTCGATACTGTCGCTTGCGCGTGCCCCCCACGTGTGTTCGACGGTCAGGCTCCTGACCTCGCTCACGCCGATGAACCTCAACCAGAATTCGATGTAGTCGGCCTGATGCCGGAAACCGGGATTGTCGGCGCCCGCGCCGGGTTCCCGGCTTTGCCCGCGAACATGGATCACCAGCGCGCGCGGAATCTCCAGCAACGGCGCGTACGCCGTGCCGTCGAACGTAAACAGCATGTTCCGCTGGCTGACGAGATCGATCAGCTGCTTGAGCTTGTACGGATAGCCGAAATTCCACATCGGCACGCCGACGACGATCCGGTCGGCCTCCTGAAAGCGCGTCACGAGCGACTGGATGCGCCGCCAGATCGACTGCTCCGCGTCATCCATCGGCGCGTTGGCGACGCCCTTGTACTTCGCGCCGATCGCCTCGCTGTCGAAGTCCGGCAAGTCCTCCTCCCAGACATTCAGCGTATCGACGTCGATCGTGGCGCCCGTCTCCCGGTACGCATCGACAAAGGCAGTGGCGACCGCGATCGAAGCCGACCTGGCGCCGCGGGGAGAAGACACGATATTCAACAGCCGCATGATGGGTGACCCGGACAGGAATGCATGAACAAGGGGCTGCCATCGCGGCGGCCCCGGCTTCACTGCTGCGTCGCGGGCCGCCCGCCTGCGCTGTCTGGGATCGGCCCGTCGATATAGTTGCAATTGCAATCGTAATGCAAAGCGCGTACGCGTGGCAAACGAATCGCCACGCGATTGCGGTGCGGGGAGGCATCGAGATGGGGAAGGTACGGCGGGAACGGCCGGCGACGCGCGCGCGTCCGGCGCGCGCGGCTGTGTGCTGTCGTGGTGTCGTGCTGTTATTGCTGTCGGGCTCGGCGCCCGCGACGTGTATCGCTAGACCGGCCAGCTGATCTCGAAGCGCGCGCCGCCCAGCTCGACGGGATCGACGACCGCGATCCGGCCGTTGTGCGCATGGAGCACCTGTCGCGTGATCGACAGGCCTAGGCCATAGCCGCCGGTGCGGCGGTCGAGGCGCACGAATGCGTCGAAGATTCGCTCGCGTTCGCTCTCCGGCACGCCGGGGCCGTCGTCCTCGACGAAGATCCCGATGTTGCCGTGCACGAGCGAGATCCCGACGACGATCCGCGATTTCGCGTACTTGCTCGCGTTGCGCAACAGGTTGCGCATCGCATACGACATCAGCCGCCGGTCCATCTTCACGCGCAGGTCCGACGCGATCGCGATGCGCGACTCGATCGCGCGCTCCGGATACAGCAGCTGCGCATCGCTGACCTGATGCTCGAACCACGCGACGGGTGCCGTCATCTCGAGGTTCGACTGCAGCGAGCTGTATTCGAGCCGCGCATACGTGAGGCTCATGTCGATCAGCTCCTCGAGCTCGGTCACGTCCTGCGCGATGCTCTCGAGCGCGCCCTGGTATTCGGCCGCGGAACCCGGTTCGCGCAGCATTTCGAGCGCGAACCGCACGCGCGCGAGCGGCGTGCGCAGCTCGTGCGAGATCCCGTTCGTCAGGTCGCGCTGCGCGGCGATCAGCCGTTCCATGCGCATCGCGAGCGCATTCAGCGTCCGCGCGAGCGGGCCGATGATCACGCTGTGCGATTCGCGCGCACGCGTGTTGAAGCGCCCGCCCGTGAAGTCGATCGCGCGCTCGCGCACCATCACGAGATCCGACCACACGGGCCGCATCCAGCGGTACGCCGCGAGCGCGGGTGCGGCGAACACGAAGACGAGCACGATCCAGATGTCGCCGGGCAGCGAGTCGAAGGCATGCCACACGACCTGCGGCGACAATTCGACGCAGAGCGCGAGCGCCGGCACGAGCGCGGTCAGCAGCACGAGGCCGAGCAGATGCAGGTACGTGCGCACGTAAAGGCGCGACCAGCTCGGGATGCGGTCGGCGCGCGTGTCGGTCCACGCGCGGCGGAAATGCAGCCAGCGCCACTTGACGTAGCGCAGCGTCGGCAGCGGCGGTGCATCGGGGTGCGAACGGGTTCGTCGGATCATCTCGGCTCCCGGCCGGCGGGTGGAATGCCCGCGCGGAACGTGACGGCGTCGTGCGACCGCCGCGTCATTCCCACGCGTGCTTGCTGAATTGATAGCCCTTGCTGCGGATCGTCTTGATCCGCTGCGGGTTGCTCGCGTCGTCGCGCAGCTTGCGGCGCAGCTTCGAGATGCGCCCGTCGATCGTGCGGTCGAGGCCGTCGAATTCGACGCCGCGCAACTGCAGCATCAGGTCGTCGCGGCTGACGACTTCGCCCGCATGGCAGACGAGCGCCCACAACAGATCGAATTCGGCCGACGTCAGGTCGGGCGTGCTGCCGTCGGGCAGCACGACGGAGCGGTCGGTGCGGTCGATCGAGAACTTGCCGAACGCGTAGCGCTCGGGTTGCGGCGCGGTGCTCTCGGTCACGCGCGCGGGCGCGCGGCGCAGCTGGGCCTTGATCCGCGCGAGCAGGATGCGCGGCTCGACCGGCTTGTGCACGTAGTCGTCCGCGCCGAACTCGAGGCCGAGCAGTTCGTCGAACGGCTCGTCGCGGGCCGTCACCATGATGATCACGCCGTCGTACTGCTTGCGTGCCTCGCGGCAGATTTCGAAGCCGTCCTTGCCCGGCAGGTTCACGTCGAGAATGACGAGATCGGGACGAATGGACAGGATCGCCGGCACCGCGGCGTCACCATGCAGCACAGTGTCGACTTCATAGTCGTTCTTGCGCAGGTAGCCGGCGATCAGCGTGGACAGGCGGGTGTCGTCTTCGACGAGCAGGATGCGAAAAGACATGGGCAGCGGTCGGGTCATCGGGGAAGCCGCGGCGGCGGCGCCGGCCCGTGCCGGACGCCGGCCATTGGCCGAAACGTACCGCATGATACTGCGCCGGCCGATTGCCTGTTCAGAGGTCTTGAAAATAAGGGTTCGATATCGTCCGAGCTTGACGAATCGGCGCCGGGACGGTTCCATACGGGCTCGCCTGAATCCGGCCACTCACCTACCCGCCTGACTTGATGAATTACCAATCGATCCTCGAACGCATCCACACCGAACTCGCCCCCTGGATTGGCCAGGGCCGGGTTGCCGACTACATTCCCGAACTCGCGAAAGTGCCTGCCGACAAGTTCGGGATGGCCGTCGTGACGCTCGACGGAAACGTTTGCACGGTCGGCGATGCGTACGAGCGCTTCTCGATCCAGAGCATCTCGAAGCTGTTCGCGTGCACGCTCGCGTTCCAGCTGCTGGGCGACGAACTGTGGGAACGGGTCGGCCGCGAGCCGTCCGGCAACGCGTTCAATTCGCTGGTCCAGCTCGAGAGCGAGCGCGGCAAGCCGCGCAATCCGTTCATCAACGCCGGGGCGCTGGTCGTCACCGACGTGCTGTGCCGCCGCTTCGTGAAGGCCGAGACGGCGCTGGTCGAATTCGTGCGGCGGCTGATCGGCGCGAACGACATCGACTACGATTCGCGCGTCGCGCAGTCGGAGCTGCAGCACGCGGAGCGCAACCGCGCGATGGCGCACTTCATGGCGAGCTTCGGCAACATGCAGATGCCGCCCGACACGGTGATCGACGCGTATTGCCGCCAGTGCGCGATCACGATGAACTGCGTCGAGCTCGCGCGCGCGGCGCTGTTTCTCGCGAACGGCGGCGTCGCGCCGGTCACCGGTGAGCGGATCGTCGATTCGAGTTCCGCGAAGCGGCTGTCGGCGCTGATGCTGACTTGTGGCACCTACGATGCGGCGGGGGATTTCGTGTACCGCGTCGGGCTGCCTGCGAAGAGTGGCGTCGGCGGCGGGATCGTGGCGGTGCTGCCGGGCGAGATGGCCGTGTGCGTGTGGGCGCCGGGGCTCGATGCGAACGGGAACTCGCTGGCGGGGACGCTGGCGCTGGAGTGGTTGACGACTTATTCGGGACGGTCGATTTTTTGAGGGGCGAAGGTGGGCGAGCCTCATCTGGCGCAATGGCGGCAGGTGAATATCGGCGCGCTCAATGGAGAACTCGCCATTCGGCAGCAATCGCCCGCACAGAGACATGCAGCCGTCCACACAACAAAACCACGAAAAATGAAAATATTCCTCGTCGCTTCATTGGGCGTGTCATTGCTTGCGCAAACATCACCCGCCTTCGCGGATAGTGATAACGGGAAAAAGATTTTCCTGGCGAGATGTGCGATGTGCCATGGAGCGGATGCCAGGGGAACGGGACCATTGGCCAAGAAAAGCAACCCGCCCACGCCCGACCTCACGACGCCCGCCTTCAAGAAACGACTCAACGATTATCCGGGCGTCATTGTCTCGTCGGTCATCCTTCGCCCCAATGGGGACCTGATTCCGAAAACGTTGCGAGAGAATGGCGTAAAACTCCCGCCCCACTCCTGGACAGTCCAGGATTTCCGCGATTTGAATCAATACATGAGTGGATTGATTTTTAAGAATTAAATATTTTGACGCGGGTTTGCATTGCCGACGTGCCGGCACTTTGGCTTTGGAGTGGTTGACGACTTATTCGGGAAGGTCGATTTTTTGAGGCGGCGGGGTTAGGCGAGCGCCACCTGGCGCAACGGCGGCAGAGTCATATCGGCGCGTGCGCTTGATGGGGAATTCGGCCATCGGCTGCGATCGACCCGACTGGGCCGCACAACACGCCGACTTCCAACAGGCCGTTTCCGAAGGTAAAACGGTCACTCGCATGCAGGCCGATGTCGATTCGGTGCAAGCCGAGCCGCTAGAAATTGCGCGCCACGCCGACCATGAACATGTCCTGGTCCTTGTCGTTGCCGGTTGCGACACGATTAAAGCGTAAGCTCGCCGCCCAATCGTTCGTTACCTGATAGGTCACCTGCGCGCTGAGCAAGGCATTGAGTCTCGTTTTACTCGCGACCTCGTCCCGATCATGCGAGAGATACGGGCCCACACCTGCCGAAAGCGTCCATTTGCTCTTGATCGGCGCGACATACCAGAATTGCGCCGCCACGCCTCTTCGGCCGGCGACGCCGTTATTGCCTTCGTAGACGAAGCTCGCCGAATAGGCCCACGCATTGCCGAGCGGCCGCTTGACTTCGACCATATACCCTTTTTCGATGGGCACTTGGGGACGGTTCGTCTGCGATGTCCCGGCCCAAACGCCAACCTGCGTCTTGCCGTCCGAAAAAGCCGGGCCAGGATCGCCGCCAAAATCCGAGCCGATGCCGAAGAGCACCGCGTCGGAGTTGAATCCGTCGATCATCTGCACGTGGTTGTACTGCACCTTGAGGAAGAAGCGGTTGGGAACGAGGTAATACCGCACCGCTGCCGAGGCGCGCACGCCCCATCGCTTTTCATTGCGCGGCTGGTCGTTGACATGTGTCGTGTCCATGCTGAAATACGGCCCCGCCGACAACTCGAGCGCCAGGCGATTGCCGACCGGCCAACGAAACGAACCTATGGCGGCGAAGCCGTCACGGTGGTGATCGAGCGGATGCCCCTCGTTCAGATACGCGAGGTAGACCGAGAGGTAGTCATTCAAGACATCGCCGAAGCCGACTTCGTACGCACGCCAATGCATATCGCCGCCGTTGGTCGCGCGTCCGTCGCCATACACCGCATAGACGTTGATCGTTCTTTCCGATGGCTTGAACCCGGTCGGCGCGCTCGAAGGACTGTCCTCTGCGTACGCGAGGCCTGCGCCTGCCAGACATCCCAGACCGGCGATCGAGCTTGCGAGGACGAAGCGCGAATAGATGCGACGGCACTGTCCCATTTGGACACCCCCTCACCTTGGTAACCGCGATTTCTCGGGCAAGTTGATGACGATTATAGGCAGCCTCGGGTAATAGGGGTAATAGGGGCAATCCGCACACCTTCGGCCGCTGCCCCTTATAGGCAAAGGTCGGGCGGCCATGATCCGATCCGTCGTCATCGCTGAATTCCGGATTCAGCTATCGGCTATCGTCGGAGACGATGAAGGCGACCGCCAGTACATTGCCGGCCGGCAGGCATGCGACGCCGGCGTGACGGTCGCCGGCTCGCGGCACGATAAAACCTACGAAAATCGCATCGGCAGCCGACCCGATTTTCCGGTACAAATCGGGGACGCTGGCATTCCCCGCGGGCTATCGGAGACTCTCGTTCATGACTCGTCAACACGCACCGGATATCGCAACGACCACCCGCACGCACCCCGGCGACAGCCCGTCCGCGCCGGTTCCCGCCATCGTGCCGTCGGGCACCGCGCTGCTCGTCATGCATTACCAGACCGACATCCTCGGCCTCTTTCCGTCCGTCGCGCCCGAATTGCTCGCCAATACGCGCCGGCTCTGCGATGCGGCGCGGGCCGGCGGCATCGGCGTCTGGTTCGCGAACCTCCGGTTCAGCCCCGGTTATCCGGAAGTCAGCCCGCGCAACAAGAACGGCCAGGGCATCAAGCAGCTCGGCCTCTTCATCAACGACGGCCCGTGCCCGGAACTCGGCCGGCAGGACGACGAGCCGCTGATCGTCGCGCACCGCGCCAGCGTGTTCTTCGGCACCGATCTGCAGGCGCGGCTGGTCGAGCGAGGTGTCGATTCGCTGATCATGGTCGGCATCGCGTCGACGGGCGTGATGCTGTCGTCGATCGCCCACGCGAGTGATGCGGACTTCCGCTTGTATACGGTCAAGGATTGCTGCTACGACCCAGATCCGGTGGTTCACGAGCATCTGTTCGCCACCGCCTTCGAATCGCGCACGACGGTGCTGTCGCTCGCGGACGCGTTGCGGTTGCTCGAGTAAATAAGCGGTCGCACGGGCGTGACAGGTCAACGGCCTCATGCGAATCGGCCCGCAGGATGACGACTACCGGGCCGCGCCGATCCCCTTCAGGATGAGGTCGATGCCGGCGACGCACTGCTCGCGCTCGTCATGCGCGGCCCAGGGCTGTGGCTCGTCGCCTGCCTCGTCGTAACGGGCGACGGCGCACACGATGTCGCGCGCCGTCGCCCCTTCGCCCTTCCCCGTTACTTCGCGATATACACGCCCGACGTCGGGCACGTGCCCTGCGTATTGCCGTCCGTCACGAGCGAGGCGGCGCTCGGGAACTGCGCGGCTGCATTGGTCTTCACCGCGATCCACGCTTCGGTGAAGTAGCTGACGCCGTTCGTCTTCGTGCACTTCAGCGACACCGCGCTGCGCGTGTTGCTGCCGAACGCGCCTTCGAAGGCCGACAGCAGCTGGTTACGCGTGACCGTCTTGCCCGCGTTCGCCTGCAGGAACGCGTTGAACGACGTGTTGCCGAGCCGGCTGATCATGCCGGACGCCTGGTTCCAGTATGCGTCGGGCGATGCCGAGTTCGAGCAGGTGCCGTGCTTGAACCACTCGTGCTTGTCGAGGCACGACGCGACGCCCGGCATGTACGTCGACAGCGTGTTGCGGGTCGCGCTGCTGATCGGGTACGCGTCCATGCTGCACCATTGGTGCGCGTTGTCGAGGTCGATGTCGTTCTGCGGCACGCCGCAGTAGAACGGCTGGTTGCCGTCGTAGTTGTTCGGCCACAGACCATGCAGCGACAGGCTCGTCGCCGCGTACGTGCCGGCAAGGTTCGTGCATTCGGGCGTGTCGTGCGACGCGCAGAAGCCGGGCTCCCACGACGCGGCGAGCAACAGGTAGTCGTAGCTGGTCTGCGCGGTGGCGTGCAGTGAAGCGGAAGCGACGGCGAGTGCGGCAGCGGCGCGGGCGAGCGTCTTGAGCATGGCGTTTCCTCGGAAAAGGCTTGCGGTCGCGGGATGCGCCGCAAGGTTGTCGAATATCTGTCCGCGATTGTTGCCGACGCAACGTGGCACGAATGTGAAGGTGGACGAAAGAATTCGCGGTGCGGCGCAGATGCACGCCATGCACTGAAACGACCACCGTCTCCAGGATCGCCGCGTGCCGCCAAGCCTGTTACGAACGGTACCGGTACCGGCGCTTGCCTTCCCCGGCAAACAACGCCCGCGTACGCTGTCGCTACTTTCATCCCGTAACGGATCATCGCCATGGTGACTGCGACCCGGCTGGGCAAGCGATACTGCGTCGAAATCGGGAACGGGCGCAGCGTCGTGCGCGCGGATACGCACAAGGCAGGCAAAGGCGGCGACGCGGGCATGCGGCCGCACGAGTTGCTCGAAAGCGCCCTCGCCGCTTGCGTCTGCATGTCGATCGATATGGCCGCGGAACGCGCGGGCATGACGCTGCCGGCCTGCACGGTGGACGTGGCCATCGATCGCCTCGATCACGAAACCGGCTTCGACATCGCGCTGCGCTTCGCGGCACCGCTGTCGCGCGCGCAGCAAGCCCTCGTGCGCGACGCGACGCAGGCTTCGCCGGTCGCCCGCACGCTGGGCAAGCCGGTGCGGGTCAGGCCGGCCGCAATCGCGAGCGGCTGATCGTCAGGCATCGTCGCGTACACAGCACTATCGACGCCGGCTCGCACACGCGCACGGCACGCCGCCCGTCACGACCCGGCGCCCAGCTGCGTGCACGCGCGCGTGATCGATTCGGGGCCTTCGAGCGCGAGGATCTGCCACACGCCGATGCTGACGCGCTGGCGCGCCGCCGTCGACGCATCGGTCAGCAACGCCTCGACGCGCGGTGCGGCGTCCGGCGCCTGCTGCTTCAGCGCCGCGTGATGCCGCGCGCGCGATGCCGGTTCGGATTCGTAGACGTCGCACAGACGCACCATGCCGGCGAGACCGGCAAGGTCGTCGTCCTTGTCGATCGCGCCCGGCTCGACCGGCGCGAGCCCCTTGCGCTCCGCCGCCGGCAGCTTGTTGCGCGCGCCTTCGTCGATCGACGTGGCGGATGCCGGCGGCAGGCCGCCGATCGCCGCGACGATCCGGCTGCCCGCGGCGATCATGTCGCCCTGGCACTCGATCTTCTCGGCGGCCGCGACGTTCGAGCAGAACGACACCGACATGCGGTACACGTCGTTGCTCATGCGCGGCACCTCGTCCGCGCTCGCCTGCGCGAAGCCGGCGCTCGTCAGCGCCAGCGCGGCCGGAATCAGGATGCGGAAGGCTCTCGTCTTGTTCATTGTTGTTTGCGTAGGGGGGGTCTCGTGGCGGGCAACCTCGCGCGGCCGTGCGGTAGCGACCGCAGTGACGCCGGGCCCGCGTCCGGCGGCACGCGATCACTTCATCGACGCAGCCTCCGATCCGCCGGGCGACAGCGCCGCGTGGTCCTGCTCGCGCCACGTGCGGCGCGACGCCATGATCGCCTTCACGGCCGAGCGCGCGACCTTCCACCACGCGAACGGCCGCGGGTCGGCGAGCATGCTGAGCGCGCGCGCATAGTCGAGCGTGAGCCCGGGCGTCCACGCCATCGTCACCGCGCGCTTGCGGATCTGCGCGGCGACCCACAGCTCGGGCGTGAGCAGCAGCCGCACGAACGCGCCCCACCCGGCCCGCGCGCCCTTCAGCCGCCACACCGCGCCGTCGAGTGCGGCTTCGAGCGCGTTCGACACCGTGCTCGAGCAATTGCGATGCGTGAGGTTGTACGTCAGGTTCTGCCGGTACGACGTCCAGAAGGCATCCAGCTTCGACGGATCATAGTTGCGGATCCGCACGCGCACGGTCGACGGGCACCACGCCTTCGACTCGGTCGCGTAGTCGGGCTGGAACAGTCCCGGCACGTCGTTTTCGCGTGTCGCACGCAGGATGCGCGTGAATTCGTCCGGAGAACGATCGATTTCGACGCCCGGATACAGGCTGATATACACCCCCTCGGGCGACTCCAGCGCCGCGTGCCCGGTCGAGATCACACCGTTGACGTCCACCGCCGCGATATAGCGGTCGATCACCGGATAGCGCTGCGCCTCGGCCTTCGACGTGCCGGTCGGCGTCCACACGTGCACGGTGAGCGCATGCTCGCCGTCGGCCGGCGGGCCGTCCCATTCGGATTGCGCGAAATGCGGCCGGTCGCGCACGTCGTCGAGATCGGGCGCGAGCGCCGGCGCCGGCGACGTCGCGAACGCCGGATTGCGCGTCAGCCGCCGCACGCGCGCGGCGAGGCTCAGCATGTGCATCCCGCCGAACATCAGCAGCAGCCCGAGGCAGTACGGCACGGTGCCCACGTAGTGCGTCGGGTACGGCTGATAGAAGAAGATGGCCAGCAGGATCTCGACGACGCCCCATGCGAAGGCGACGTTCCAGCGGCGATACCGCACCATCCACGCTGCAGTGCACTGCAGCAGCCCGTCGACGAGGAACAGCGTGCCGAAGATCATCGACAGCAGGAAATGGCCGTGGTGATGCCCCGCGAACACGAGCCCGGCGGCGACCACCACCGCGATCCCCTTCACATAGCGCAGGATGCGCTGCCCGCCGACGCCGCTGCCGGCCACGGCAAGCGTCGCGAGCCCCTCGATCAGGAACAGCCACGCGAAGATCTGGATCGGGAAGTGCAGCGCGCCGTCGAGCGCATCGACGAAGATCACGACGCCCGCGACGACCCACACCCAGCCGAGCACGGTCAGCCCGCGCCAGCGGGTGCGCAAGTATTCGATGCCCAGCAGCAGCAAGACCAGTCGTACCATCGCGCTCTCTCGTCATTTTTTGGGATACGCGCGGGTCACGCGTTTCGTGTCGTTTCGACCGTGCCTCGTGCAGAGTGCCGGCCGAAAGGCGGTAATTCGTACCGGCGCGTCATGCCTCGACATGACCGTGGGTGGCCGGTATCCCTCCGCACTGGCCGAATAATAAGATATGCAGGAGACGGTTGAAAGCGGCGGCGGAAACTTCGTCGGCACGGCACGGACAGGGGCCATCGACCGCTGCCACGGCAGATTTCCCGTTCGACAACGCGCGGCAGATACGCGAGAATCCGGCTTCCGAGGGCGAAAGCCACTGAACTGAACTGAACCGCACAGACGGGACAACAACAATGAACGTATCGATCACGCGCCGGCGCCTGCTGGCCGCCGGCGTGGCCGCCAGCAGCCTCGCGCTGTCGGGCTGCTTCACGCCGAAGCTGTACAAGGAAGACGGATACAGCGAGCACGTGTCCGGATTCATGATGACCGAGGACGGCAAGAAGCTCGTCGTCCTGGGCACGGACTACCATTACATCTTCGATCTGCCGGCGCAGTTGCGGCCGGTCTTGATGTCCAGTTACCGTAAATCGCTGCGCACGACGTTCGCCGCCTTTCATGCGAGCGGCGGCAGCATCACGGGCCAATACCGTATCTTGCTGCCGAAGGACGCGTCGGACGACGATCGGCAGGCGGCCGCTGCCGACGGCTTCACCGCCGCGCAGGCCGGCCTCGTGCTCGAAGGCGACATCAGCGGCAAGCGCTATTCGACGGAAGGGTTCGTCGAAAAGTACAAGACGAGCACGCAGCCGTTCAACCGGCCGTACTCGGTCTATATCAGGCAATCACCGTCCGCGCTCGGCATGGGGCTGCGGATTCTCGCCACGCCGGTCACGGTTGCCGCCGACGGCGTGCTCGTGCTGGGCGGCATCGTGCTCTTGCCGTTCGCGGCAATTGCGATCAACGCGAACGGCGGCATCCGGATCATGTAAAGGCGTGCGGTACGAGCGCAACAGGAGCACCACCATGACCGCCTCACCGCTTCACGCCCCGCCGCTCGGCCCGCAACTCAAGCGCTGGCGCGCGCTGCATCGCGTCAAGCAAAACCATGCGGCCGAACTGTTCGGCGTCGCGCAATCGACGATCTCGCGCTGGGAGGCGGGCCGCCAGCAGATGTCGCCCGACGAGCGCGCGACCGCCGAGCGGTTGCTCGCCGCGCGCCTCGATTCGGCCGGCGATCACGCGCTCGCGCGGCTCGTCGCGGGCAGCGCGGGCCGCATGCATCTCGTGTGCGACCTCACGCACCGCCTGCTCGCGTCTTCCCCGGCGCGCGCGGCCGAATTCTCGCAGCCGCTGTCGATGTTGCTCGGCACGTCGCTGTGGCGCTACGCGACGCCTGAGATCGTCCGCATGGAAACCGCGCTCGACACGCTCGGCTGGCATGACCACGCGGGGCCGCCGAGCGTCGAATTCGACACCGGTGCGAATGCGTCGCGCGTCGTGCCGATCCGCGGCAGCATGTGCCGGTGGACGCGGATGACACTGTCGGACGGCTCGGCCGTGCGGCTCGTGGAGACGCTCCAGGATGCGTGATTGCCGGGTCGCGATGAAGCACCGCATGCCGGCAACGGTGCGGCGACCTTCAACGTGTCCGGCATGCCACGCAAAAAATACCAACGTGAATGGCAGCACGCCCAGGGGACATGCCACATGTCGACGCTTGTCATGCGAGAACTCGTGATCGTCGCGTTCATTCTCTATACGGGCGCGGCCGTGCTCGTTGCGCTTCGCTCGGGTGTGGCCAACGCCGGCGGCAGGCGGGTGGCGCGCCGCAGCAGCCCCTGGCTGTTCAGCCTGATCGTCGGTGTTCAGACGGGCTTCTTCGCGCTGTTCTGCTGGGCCGGACTTTTCGTGAAGTAGCGGCCCGGCAAAGCGCCACCGCCACGCATATTTCATGCGTGGACGAAGCACGCCTACCCGCATTACGCTAGGCGGCTCATCGCAAGGACGCCGACCATGACCCCCGATACGATCCACGCGCGGCTCGCTTTCCTGCGCGAAGCCGAACGCCTGAAGGATGTGCTGCGCAGCGGCCACACGTCGTCCGGGCGCGCGGAAAGCACGGCCGAACACAGCTGGCGGCTGTGCCTGATGGCGCTCGTGTTCGCCGACGCGCTGCCCGGCATCGACACGCTGAAGCTGCTGAAGCTGTGCGTCGTCCACGATCTCGGCGAGGCGCTGCACGGCGACATTCCCGCGATCGAACAAGCCGCGCACCCCGACAAAAGCGCGCAAGAACGCGACGACCTGCTGACGCTGACCGCATCGCTCGATCCCGCGCGGCGCGACGAGATCGTCGCGCTGTGGGATGAATACGACGCGGCGGCAACGCCGGAAGCACGCGCGGCGAAGGCGCTCGACAAGCTCGAGACGATCCTGCAGCACAATCAGGGCAGCAATCCGCCCGATTTCGACTACGCGTTCAATCTCGGCTACGGCCGCCGCTACACCGACGCCGCGCCGCTGTTCAGCGCGATCCGCGACATCGTCGACGCCGACACGCAACGCCGGATCGACGCGAGCGGGCAGCGCGCGTAAGCTCGCGGGATCGGGCGTGCGGCACCGCGCACCCTGCCCGCACGAGGCGCTACGCATGACGCAGAACATCTACGACGACCCGGCCTTCTTCGAAGGCTACAGCCGCCTGAACCGCTCGATTCACGGCCTCGACGGCGCACCCGAATGGCCCGCGCTGCGCGCGCTGCTGCCCGACCTGCACGGCCGCGACGTGCTCGACCTCGGCTGCGGCTACGGCTGGTTCAGTCGCTGGGCGGCCGATCAGGGCGCGGCAAGCGTGCTCGGCATCGACGTCTCCGAGCGCATGCTCGAACGCGCGGCCTCGACCGCCGCGCACCCGGCGATCACGTACCGCCGCGCCGATCTCGAAACGCTCGCATTGCCCAACGCCGCATTCGATCTCGCATACAGCTCGCTCGCCTTCCACTACGTCGCGCGCCTCGACACGCTGCTGCGCACGATTCATCGCGCGCTCGTGCCCGGCGGACGGCTCGTGTTCTCGATCGAGCACCCCATTTATACGGCGCCGCGCCGGCCCGGCTTCGTCGTCGATGCGCAGGGCAACCGCGCCTGGCCGCTCGATGGCTACCAGCGCGAAGGCGAACGCGTGACCGACTGGCTCGCGCCGGGCGTCGTCAAGCAGCACCGTACGCTCGGCACGCTCGTGAACCTGCTGATCGGCAGCGGCTTCACGCTGACGCACCGGGACGAATGGGGACCGACGCAGGCGCAGGTCGATGCGCTGCCCGCGCTCGACGAGGAACGCGACCGACCGATGATGGCGCTCGTCGCGGCGCAGCGCTAACGCACGTCAACGCACGCCGCGACACGCACACGGGCCCTCGCCCGCCGCGCTCACCGACCGCGGCAATCACGCCGCACGGCCTCCGCTCCCGTGCGGCGTTCGCACAATTCAGCACAATTTCCACACGATTTGGCGTGATGTCCTCGCTTAACATGAGCGGCTGATTCGACTCGGCACGCCCGCGCGATGCGTACGCGGATGCCGTCGCGGGCAACCTGCCCGACATGCGACGCCGACCGGATCGTCCCGCCTGGCCGCACGCATCGCCGGCACTGCCTGATCCTCGCCGCACGCTCATGACTCAGAAGACCCATCGCCGCCGGCGCATCGTGCTGGCTACCCTTGCCGTCGTGGCGATCGCCGCCGGCGCCACGCTGAAGGCGTGCGCGCCCGACAAGCATCCGCAATACCTGTCCGCGCCCGTCTCGCGCGGCGATCTCGAGAACGCGGTGCTGGCAACCGGCGCACTGCAGGCGTTCCGGCAGGTCGACGTCGGCGCGCAGGTGTCGGGGCAGCTGAAATCGCTGAAGGTGAAGCTCGGCGACAAGGTCACGAAGGGCCAGTGGCTCGCCGAGATCGATCCCGTGATCTCGGAAAACGCGCTGCGCCAGGCGCGCGCCAGCGAAGAAAGCCTGCGCGCGCAACAACAATCGACCGCCGCGCAACTCACGCAGGCGGAACTCGCGTTCAAGCGCCAGCAGGCGATGCTGCCCGACGATGCGACCTCGCGCGAATCGTTCGAGGCCGCACGCGCGACGCTCGACGTGCAGCGTGCGGCCCTCGCGTCGCTCGCCGCGCAGATCCGCTCGGCCCGCATCCAGATCGAGACCGCGCAGGCGAACCTCGGCTACACGCGCATCGTCGCGCCGATCGACGGTGAGGTCGTCGCGGTCGTCACGCAGGAAGGCCAGACCGTGATCGCGCAGCAGCAGGCGCCGGTGATCCTGAAGCTCGCCGATCTCGACACGATGACCGTGAAGGCGCAGGTGTCGGAAGCCGACGTGATCCGCGTGCGTGCCGGACAGACCGCGTATTTCACGATCCTCGGCGAACCGGACAAGCGTCACTACGGCAAGCTGCGCGCGATCGAGCCGGCGCCGCAGAACTACGCGGAAGCGCAGAGCCCGCTCGGTGGCGGTACCGGCGGCGGCACGAAGCCGAATTCGGCCGTGTTCTACAACGCGCTGTTCGAAGTGCCGAACCCCGAGCATCGGCTGCGCATCTCGATGACCGCGCAAGTCAACATCGTGCTCGGCAATGCACGCAACGCGCTCAGCATTCCGGCCGCCGCGCTCGGCGAAAAACGCAAGGACGGCACCTACACGGTGCGCGTGCTGCGCGCCGACGGCAGCACGGAAACGCGCAACATCCGCATCGGCATCAACAACAACGTGCGCGTCGAAGTCCTGGCCGGCCTGAAGGACGGCGAACGCGTCGTGATCGGCGAAGCGGCCGGTGACGACCACGCGCCGCTGGCGGACGTGGTGTGACGATGAGCCAGCCCCTGCTGAAACTCGCCGCCGTCACCCGACGCTTTCCGGCCGGCGACAAGGATGTCGTTGTCCTGAACAACGTCAACCTGTCGATTCACGCGGGCGAGATCGTCGCGATCGTCGGCGCGTCGGGCTCCGGGAAGTCGACGCTGATGAACATCCTCGGCTGCCTCGATCATCCGAGCGAAGGCACCTACACGGTCGGCGGCCGCGACACGCACATGCTCGACAGCGACGAGCTCGCGCAACTGCGTCGCGAGCATTTCGGCTTCGTGTTCCAGCGCTACCACCTGCTGCCGCACGTCGACGCGGTCGCGAACCTCGAAATGCCCGCGATCTATGCCGGCACGCCGCGCGCCGAGCGGCACGCCCGCGCACGCGAACTGCTCGCGCGTCTCGGGCTCGCGGACCGTGCGCACCATCGGCCCGGACAACTGTCCGGCGGCCAGCAGCAGCGCGTGAGCATCGCGCGTGCGCTGATGAACGGCGGCCAGGTGATCCTCGCCGACGAACCGACCGGCGCGCTCGACACGAAAAGCGGCCAGGACGTGATCCGCATCCTGCACGAGCTGAACGCGCTCGGCCATACGATCGTCATCGTCACGCACGACAAGGCCGTCGCGCGCCACGCGAAGCGCATCATCGAGATCAGCGACGGCGAGATCGTCGCCGACCGGCCGAACCGCCACTATGCGGAAGCGCTCGCGGAAGCGGGCGTCGACGCAGCAGAAGCAGCAGAAGCGAACGAACCAGAAGCCAGCGCGCTACCCGCCCGCGATCACCGCGACACGCCACCGCCGCCCGCACCGGTCGACACCGATGCGCATCCCGAACCCGGCCCCCGCACGCAACGCTTCGCGGCCGGCTCCGGCCGCTTCGCCGAAGCGTGCCGGATGGCATGGATCGCACTCGTATCGCACCGGCTGCGCACGCTGCTGACGATGCTCGGCATCATCATCGGCATCACGTCGGTCGTGTCGATCGTCGCGATCGGCGAAGGCGCGAAGCGCTACATGCTCGACGAGATCGGCAGCATCGGCACGAATACGATCAACATCTATCCGGGCACCGACTGGGGCGACAGCCGCGCCGACGCGATCCAGACGCTCGTGCCCGCCGACGTCGCCGCGCTCGCCGAACAGCCGTACGTCGACAGCGCGACGCCCGAAACGTCGCGCACGCTGCTGCTGCGCTACCGCAACGTCGACGTGAACGCGCTCGTGAGCGGCGTCGGCGACCGCTTCTTCCAGGCGCGCGGGATGCGCTTCGCGCTGGGTGTCGCGTTCGACGAGGACGCGGTGCGCCGCCAGGTGCAGGTGGCCGTGATCGACCAGAACACGCGCCGCAAGCTGTTCGGCGCGACGCGCAACCCGATCGGCGAAGTGATCCTGGTCGACAACGTGCCGTGCGTCGTGATCGGCGTGACGGCCGACAAGAAGAGCGCGTTCGGCAGCGTGAAGAGCCTGAACGTGTGGGTGCCGTACACGACCGCGAGCGGGCGCCTGTTCGGGCAGCGTTATCTCGACAGCATCACCGTGCGCGTGCGCGACGGGCAGCCGAGCGCCGCCGCCGAGAAAAGCCTCGAAAAGCTGATGACGCAGCGCCACGGCCGCAAGGACTTCTTCACGTACAACATGGACAGCGTGGTGAAGACCGTCGAGAAGACCGGCCAGTCGCTTACGTTGCTGCTGTCGCTGATCGCGGTGATCTCGCTCGTCGTCGGCGGGATCGGCGTGATGAACATCATGCTGGTGTCGGTCACCGAGCGCACGCGCGAAATCGGCATCCGGATGGCGGTCGGCGCGCGCCAGTCCGACATCCTGCAGCAGTTTCTCGTCGAGGCCGTGCTCGTCTGCCTGCTCGGTGGCACGATCGGCATCGCGCTGTCGTTCGGGCTCGGCGCGCTGTTCTCGATGTTCGTCGCGCAGTGGAAGATGGTGTTCTCGGCCGGCGCGATCGTGACCGCGTTCGTCTGCTCGACGCTCACCGGTGTGATTTTCGGCTTCATGCCCGCGCGCAACGCATCGCGGCTCGATCCGATCGATGCGCTCGCGCGCGATTGAAGAAAGACCTGTCATGACGCATTCCTCACCGCTTCACCGCCTGGGCGCAGTCGCGTGCGCGGCCGCGCTGCTCGCCGGCTGCGCAGGCGCGCGCCACGAACCGCTGCCCGCCGTCGCGATGCCCGCGAACTGGGAGGCACCGGTCGCGGCCGGCGCACCGGCCACCTCACGCGACTGGTGGCGCAGCTTCGGCGATCCGCAGCTCGATGCGCTGATCGACGATGCGCTGCGCGCCAACAACGACCTCGCGATCGCGGCGATCCGCGTGTACCGCGCACAACTGCAAGCCGGGCTCGCGGATACGAACCTGACGCCGAACGTGTCGGTCGGCGCGAACGGCGCCGTGTCGCGCACGCTCGATACGCACCGGATGAGCCGGACGAGCGGCGTGACCGGTTCGCTCAGCTATGAAATCGACCTGTGGGGCCGGCTGGCCGCGCTGCGCGACGCCGCGCGCTGGGAAGCCGACGCGACGGCCGCCGATCTCGAAGCCGCGCGGCTGTCGCTGATCGGCACGACGGCGTCGCTGTACTGGCAGATCGGTTATCTGAACCGGCAGATCGCGCTCGGCGACGCGAACATCGCGTATGCAGTCCGCACGCTCGCGGTCGTGCGGTCGCGGCACACGGCCGGCGCCGTGTCGGGGCTCGATCTCGCGCAGGCCGAACAGAGCCTCGCCGCGCAACGCGCCGCGCAAACGCAACTGATCCAGCAGCGCACCGAGAATCGCCACGCGCTCGCGATCCTGTTCGACCGCCCGCCGCAGCAGCGCGCGGCCGAGCCGGCCGCGCTACCCGTCACAGCGCCGCCGGAAGTCGTGGCCGGCCTGCCCGCGAGCCTGCTCGGCCGGCGTCCCGACCTGCGCGCGGCGGAATTCCGGCTGCGCGAGTCGCTGGCGCAAGTCGACGCGACGCGCACGAGCTTCTATCCGACCTTCACCCTGACCGGGCAGGCCGGCACGTCGAGCACGAGCCTCGAGCGCGTGCTGATGAATCCGGTCGGCACGCTCGGGCTGGGCCTGGCACTGCCGTTCATCCAGTGGAACACGATGCAGCTGCAGATCAAGGTGTCGAAGTCGCAGTACGAGGAAGCCGTCGTCGGGTTCCGCCAGAAGCTCTACACGGCGCTCGCGGAAGTCGAGAACGCGCTGTCGGCGCGTGTGCAGCTCGAACGCGAAGCCGAACAGCGCGCGCTGTCACTGGCCCAGGCGCAGCGCGCCGAACAGCTGGCCGCCGCGCGCTTCGCGGCCGGCGCGACCGCCGTGCAGCCGTGGCTCGACCAGCAGCAGCGGCTGCGCGACGCGCAAAGCGCCGACGAACTGACGCGCCTGAACCGGCTCAACAACCAGATGACGCTGTACCGCGCGCTCGGCGGCGGGATGTCCTGACCGGCGCGCGCACCGGGCCGGCCGCGCCGACCATGCGCGCTGTCATTCGCACACGGGCGCTCTGCGTCGGGCCGGCGCGAACGCCACCGCGCTCGCCGTCGCGAGC
>NZ_JAAGPC010000150.1:0-21178 GCF_017104595.1 Burkholderia sp. Tr-20390
CCACCGCACCGGCGCCCGTCTCGGCCGCCGTCGCGCCGCCAGTACCCGCATCGTCGACGGCCGGCACCGCATCCGCGCCGGCTGCCGTGGCGCCGGTGTCGCCCGCCGACGCACCCTCGCTGTTCAAGGGCTCCTGAGCGCCCGTGGCGAACGCCCACGCACCTGAAACCCCGGCCGCCGCGCCGTCCGTGCGGCGGCGCCTCGCCGCGCTGCTCTACGAAGGCGTGCTGCTGTTCGGTGTGGTGTTCTTCGCCGGGCTCGCGTTCAGCCTCGCGACGCAGCAACGCAACGGCCTCGTCCATCACAACCTGCTCGCCGCCTGGATCGCGCTCGTGGTCGGCGCGTACTTCGTCTGGTTCTGGACCCACGGCGGCCAGACGCTGCCGATGAAGACCTGGCGGCTGCGGCTCGAATCGTCGAGCGGCCGCCCGCTGAGCGCAGGCCACGCGCTCGTCCGCTATGCGCTCGGCTGGCTGTGGTTCCTGCCGCCGCTCGCGCTGCATCCGCTCCTCGACCTGTCGGTACCCGTCACGCTCGCGCTCACCGCCGCATGGATCGCCGCATGGGCCGGCGCCGCGCGGCTGCATGCCGAACGCCAGTTTCCGCACGACCGGATCGCCCGCACGCGCGTCGTCGCGATACCGCGCTGACACGCGGCATTCGCCTGACGAAAACACCTCGCCAAGGCGGCTTCCGCCCGGCCCGACAGCGTTACCCGACTATGATCGGCCGTTCCGTACGGCACATTACGCAACGCCCCGTCATTTACTGCTAAACACCCTGCAGCGGTCGTAATAAGAACGTCTCGTGACTGTCATGGCACAGTCACGCCCGCATGGCGGAATGCCGGTAATGTCAACCGGCGCGAGTCATGCATGGGCCAGAAAACGTCCGCGACCTCCCTGTTCCGTCACCCCATCGGCGCCCGCGCCGCCACAGCATTCCTGTCCGGTTCTGCCGCAACCGACGGGCTGGTCTCGCAAGACCCGCCTGCGGGGCACGCCACGCAGCATGACGACCCCGACTCGTCGGCCCACCGCTACCGCACCATCTGGCTGTCCGACATCCACCTCGGCTCGAGCGGCTGCCAGGCGCCGTACCTGCTCGACTTCCTGCGCCACAACGATTCGGAGTACCTGTACCTCGTCGGCGACATCATCGACGGCTGGCAACTGAAGAAGGGCTGGTACTGGCCGCAGGCGCACAACGACGTCGTGCAGAAGATCCTGCGCAAGGCACGCAAGGGAACGCAGGTCGTCTACATCCCCGGCAACCACGACGAAGGCGCGCGGCAGTTCTGCGATCTCGCGTTCGGCGACATCCAGGTGCGCGGCGAGGCATTCCACACGACGCTCGCAGGCAAACGTTTGTGGATCGTGCACGGCGACCTGTTCGACGGCGTGATCCAGCACGCGAAATGGCTCGCGTACCTCGGCGACACGCTCTACACGCTGATCCTCGTGCTGAACCGCTGGTTCAACCGGATCCGCAGCCGGCTCGGCTTCCAGTACTGGTCGCTGTCGCAGTACCTGAAGCACCAGGTCAAGAACGCCGTCAACTTCATCTCCCAGTTCGAGACCGTGATGACCGACGAGGCGCGCCGCCGCGGCTGCGACGGCGTCGTGTGCGGCCACATCCACAAGGCGGAGATCCGCGACATCGACGGCGTGCTGTACTGCAACGACGGCGACTGGGTCGAAAGCCTGTCCGCACTCGTCGAAACGATGGAAGGCGAACTGAAGATCGTCTACTGGACGGTGATGCGCACCGCACCGACGGAGACCACGTCGCGCAAGGCCAAGGCCGCTGCCTGACACCCCCCTACTTACAGGACAAAGCCGCGATGAAGATCATGATCGTCACCGACGCGTGGGAACCGCAGGTCAACGGCGTCGTGCGCACGCTGAAGAGCACGTCGCGCGAACTCACCGCGCTCGGCCACCGCGTCGAACTGCTGACGCCGCTGGAATTCCGTACGGTGCCCTGCCCGACCTACCCGGAGATCCGCCTGTCGATCCTGCCGTACCGCAAGCTGCGCGCGCGGATCGATGCGTTCGCACCCGACGCGCTGCACATCGCGACCGAAGGCCCGCT
The DNA here is from genome assembly GCF_017104595.1 of Burkholderia sp. Tr-20390. NCBI lineage: Bacteria > Pseudomonadati > Pseudomonadota > Betaproteobacteria > Burkholderiales > Burkholderiaceae > Burkholderia > Burkholderia sp. Tr-20390. The sequence goes on from NZ_JAAGPC010000150.1 coordinate 2,095, forward strand.
CGGCCTCGCCGCGCGACGCTACGCGCGTTCGCGCAAGCTGCCGTACACGACCGCGTACCACACGCGCTTTCCGGAATACGTGCAGGCGCGCTTCGGCATCCCGCTCGCCGCGACCTACCGCTTCCTGCACTGGTTCCACGGCCCGTCGCTCGCGGTGATGGCGCCGACGCCGGTCGTCAAGCAGGACCTCGAGAAATTCGGCTTCACGAACGTCGTGCTGTGGACACGCGGCGTCGATCTCGACGTGTTCCGGCCGATGGAATCGAAGGTGCTCAATACCGCGCGGCCGATCTTCCTGTACGTGGGCCGCGTCGCGATCGAGAAGAACGTCGAGGCATTCCTGCGCCTCGACCTGCCCGGCTCGAAGTGGGTCGCGGGCGAAGGCCCCGCGCTCGCGGAGCTGAAGTCGCGCTATCCGGAAGCAAACTATCTCGGCGTGCTGTCACAGGCCGAGCTCGCCAAGGTGTATGCTGCGGCCGACGTGTTCGTGTTCCCGAGTCGCACCGACACGTTCGGCCTCGTGCTGCTCGAGGCGCTCGCCTGCGGCACGCCGGTAGCCGCGTATCCCGTGACGGGCCCGATCGACGTGCTCGGCGAAGGCGACGCCGGCGCAATGCACGAAGACCTGCAGGAAGCCTGCCTCGAGGCGCTGAAGATCGAACGCACCACTGCGCGCGCGTGGGCCGAACGCTTCTCGTGGCGCGCGGCATCCGAGCAGTTCGCGTCGCATCTGAAGCCGCTGCCGAAGACCGCGTACTCGCCAGCAGAAGGTGCCGCCGTTTGAAACGAGACCTGAACGACAAAATCCCGCCCCCCGACGCAACGCCGCAACGGCACCGCCCGTTCGACGAGGAAGAGCCGCACGCCGACGCGGACGTGCACGCGCACGAGCCGCTCGGCCCCGACGATCGGCTCGCGCCGCTGCCGCCGAACCCGTACAAGCGCCATCGCGGCATCACGCGCGCCTGGTACGCCCTCAAGCATTCGCTGAACGGCTTTCGCGTGGCGATCCGCGAGGAGAGCGCGTTTCGCCAGGAGCTCACGCTCGCTGCGCTGATGCTCCCGATCGGCGCGTTCGCACCGGTGCCCGCGGCATCGCGTGCGCTGCTGATCGCGTCGGTGCTGCTCGTGCTGATCGTCGAACTGCTGAACTCGAGCGTCGAGGCCGCGATCGACCGCATCTCGCTCGAGCGTCACGAACTCTCGAAGCGCGCGAAGGACCTCGGCAGCGCAGCCGTGACCGTCGCGCTGTTCGCGTGCGTGACGACGTGGGGCTTCGTGCTCGGCCCCGTCGTCGCACGCTGGCTCGGCTTCTAGACGGCTGCCCCGCGGGTACCTGGCGCACCGCCCGCGTGCGGCGCTGCACCATGCGCCGCGCGGCGCGGCGAGCACGAAATGCCCCGATGTGGCGAAACCCCGGTTTATAATCGTCCGCTAGACATAGAACAGCAACCCGCGCCGGACGAATCACGCAGCATCGATTGCAGCGCCCGCCAGTCCGGCACACACAGGGCCGGACGACATGGAAGCGAAACCTCCCCGCCGCACCCGCGAACGGATTCTCGAGTTGTCGTTGAAACTCTTCAACGAGATCGGCGAGCCGAACGTCACGACCACGACGATCGCCGAGGAAATGGAAATCAGTCCAGGCAACCTGTACTACCATTTCCGCAACAAGGACGACATCATCAACAGCATCTTCGCGCAGTTCGAGCAGCAGATCGAACGGCGGCTGCGCTTTCCCGAAGACCACCGTCCGACGATCGACGAAACCTGGTCGTACCTGCAGTACATGGCCGATTTCATGTGGACCTACCGGTTCCTGTATCGCGACCTCAACGACCTGCTCGCCCGCAACCGCACGCTCGAGACGCACTTCAAGCAGATCATCAGCCACAAGGTGCGCTTCGCGCGCGACATGTGCGAACTGCTCGTGTCCGACGCCGAGATGGTCGCGACGCCCGCCGAGATCGAAGTCATCGCCACCAACATGGCCGTCATTTCGACGTACTGGCTGTCGTATCAGTACGTGATGCATCCGCGCAAATACAACGACCAGGACGCGATCCGCGAGGAACTGCACCAGGTCAGCATGCACGTGATCTCCGTGATGGCACCGTACCTGCGCGGCCGTTCGCGCCAGCTGTTCGACGACCTGGTCTCCGGCAAGCTGCCGAAGCGCCAGTTCACCGACTACCTGCCGCCGCGCGACGGCTCGCCGCGCCCCGCCGACAGCCCCGTCGTCACCGGGCAGGCACCCGCCAAGGATTCCAAGCAATGAAGGCTGTTTGTGTTTACTGCGGCTCGTCGTCCGGCGTGCGGCCCGTCTATGCCGACGCCGCGCGCGCATTCGGCCGCGCGCTCGTCGACGCGGGCCTCACGCTCGTCTACGGTGGCGGCCGGGTCGGCCTGATGGGCGTGATCGCCGACGAAGTGATGGCGGCCGGCGGCCGTGCGGTCGGCGTGATCCCCGAACTGCTCGTCGACAAGGAAGTCGGCCATACGGGGCTGTCGGAACTGCACGTCGTGCCCGACATGCACCACCGCAAGAAAATGATGGCCGACCTGTCCGACGCGTTCGTCGCGATGCCCGGCGGCGCCGGCACGCTCGAGGAGCTCTTCGAGGTCTACACGTGGGCGCAGCTCGGTTATCACCGCAAGCCCGTCGCGCTGTACAACATCGATTCGTTCTACGATCCGCTGATCGCGCTGTTGCGTCATACGGTCGACGAGGGCTTCATGCGTCCGGCCTATTTCGACGCACTGTGCGTCGAGTCGGAACCCGTCGAGCTGATCGAGCGACTGCGCCGCTACCAGCCGCCCGCCCGCGACAAGTGGGCGCCCGACGCGGCCAAGTAACCGTCACCGGAACCCGCACGCGATGACCGCACCGTCCGACCGCAAGGCCGTCCTCATCACCGGCGCGAGCCGTGGCATCGGCCGCGCGACCGCCGTGCTCGCGGCCGAGCGCGGCTGGGACGTCGGCATCAACTACGCGCGCGACGCGGCGGCGGCCGAACTCACCGCGCAGGCCGTCCGCGACGCGGGCGGCCGCGCGTGCGTCGTCGCGGGCGACGTCGCGAACGAAGCCGATGTCATCGCGATGTTCGACACCGTCACGGCCGCATTCGGCCGCCTCGACGCGCTCGTCAACAACGCGGGCATCGTCGCGCCGTCGATGCCGCTCGCCGACATGCCGGCCGACCGGCTGCGGCGGATGTTCGACACCAACGTGCTCGGCGCGTATCTGTGTGCGCGCGAAGCCGCGCGCCGGCTCTCCACCGACCGCGGCGGCCGCGGGGGCGCGATCGTCAACGTATCGTCGATCGCCTCCCGGCTCGGCTCGCCGAACGAATACGTCGACTATGCGGGGTCGAAAGGCGCGGTCGACTCGCTGACGATCGGCCTCGCGAAGGAACTCGGCCCGCACGGCGTGCGCGTCAACGCGGTCCGCCCCGGCCTGATCGAGACCGACATTCACGCGAGCGGCGGCCAGCCGGGCCGTGCGGCCCGCCTCGGCGCCACGACGCCGCTCGGCCGCGCGGGCGAAGCGCGGGAGATCGCCGAAGCAATCGTCTGGCTGCTCGGCGACGCGGCGTCCTACACGACCGGCGCCCTGCTCGACGTCGGCGGCGGCCGGTAATTCCGCACTGCCGCACATCAAAAACCGCCGTCCGAAGCAATCCGTCGTCACGACACCACAAATCTCCACAATTTCGTGACACGAACGGTAATCCACCGTAACAATTCCGTGGTCTACTAGCGGACATTCAGACAGGTGTCATAAACATCCGTCCGTTGGCCTTTGATATGGCCCCAATCGGTCCTGCCCACGTCGCCGGACCGGCTCGACTCGACCCGAGATTCCTTCCATGCCTGGAACCGCAGCGCCCAGCCGGCGACGCACGTCTGTGCCCGCTCCGGCCCCGCACACCCATTCGACCGCCGACGCCGATCTCACCGCATCGCTCGACGCCGCCGGCACGCCCGTCGTCGCGTCGACCGCTGCCACCGGCACGACGCGCGAACGCTCGCGCCTGCTCGGCTGGCGCGCGTGGCTGTTCGTCGCCGCGCTGATCTGCGCGTATACGCTGCCGGGCGTGCTCGGCCACGATCCGTGGAAGCAGGACGAAACCTACACGTTCGGCATCATCCAGCACATGCTCGAGACCGGCGACTTCGTCGTGCCGACCAATGCCGGCCTGCCGTTCATGGAAAAGCCGCCGCTCTACGCGTGGGTCGCGACCAGCCTCGCCTGGCTGCTGCAGCGCGTCATGCCGCTGCACGACGCGGCCCGGCTCGCGAGCGCGCTGTTCGCCGCACTGGCATTCGGCTTCATCGCGCGCGCGGCGCGCGTCGCCAGCCGCGCGGACGCCTGGCTCGACCTGCGCGTGATCGGTCCCGTCGTGCTGAGCGCCGGGACGCTCGTCGTCATCAAGCACGTGCACGACATGATGACCGACGTCGCGCTGTTCGCCGGCACGGCAATCGCGTTCTGCGGGCTGCTCGAACTCGTGATGCAGCACGTCGCGCGCGCGCAGCAGATGCGGCACGGGCTGCCGGTCCGGCCGTCGGGCCGCTGGGCCGCGCCGATCTTCGGCGCGGGCGTCGGCATCGCGCTGATGACGAAGGGGCTGTTCGTGCCGCTCGTGTTTGCCGCTACGCTCGTCGGCGCGCTGGTGCTCTATCCGGCCTGCCGCACCCGCGCGTTCGCGCGCTCGCTCGGCATCGCAGCACTGGTGTTCGCGCCGTTCGCGCTCGTCTGGCCGACCGCACTGTTCCTGCGCTCCGAGACGCTGTTCATGACGTGGTTCTGGGATAACAACGTCGGCCGCTTCTTCGGTTTCTCCGTCCCCCAACTGGGCGCGGAAAACGACAAGCCGTTCTTCATCCTGCGTGCGTTCCTGCTCGTCGGCTTCCCGGTCGCGCCGCTCGCGATCGTCGCGCTCGCGCGGGGTGCCTGGCGCGACTGGCGCACGCCGCGCATCGCGCTGCCGGTGATGTTCACGGTCGTCGGGCTCGTCGTGCTGCAAGTGTCCGCGACGTCGCGCCAGCTTTACATCCTGCCGTTCTTCGCCCCGCTCGCGCTGGTCGCCGCACAGGCCATCGACCGCCTGCCGCGCCAGCTGCATCTCGCGTGGGACTACCTGAGCCGCATTCTGTTCGGCACGGCCGCCGCGCTCGCCTGGGCCATCTGGGCGGTGATGGCCGATCCGGCCGCGTCGCGCAAGGATCTCACGCTGCTCGGCCGCTGGCTGCCGCTCGACTGGACGATGCCGATCGAACCCGCGCTCGTGATCGGTGCGCTCGCGCTGACGGTCGGCTGGCTGACGCTGCTGCCGAAGCTGCGTACGACGGGCGTCTGGCGCGGCGCGCTGTCGTGGGGCGCCGGCGCACTCGTTGCATGGGGGCTCATTTACACGCTGCTGCTGCCGTGGCTCGATGTCGCGAAGAGCTACCGCTCGGTGTTCGACGACCTGAACGCGCACCTCGCGCTCGAATGGAACGACGGCGACTGCATGGCGAGCCTGCACGGGCTCGGCGAATCGGAAGCGCCGATGCTGTACTACTTTTCCGGCATCCAGCACACGCCGATCGCCGACGCGAAGACGACGCGCTGCACCTGGATGATCGTCCAGGGCGTGCGGGCCGTCGATCCGGCGCCCGGCGACGAATGGAAACTGTTCTGGACGGGCGCCCGCCCGGGCGACAACGAGGAACTGCTGCGCGTATACGTGCGCACGCCTGAACAGCACGTTGAGTAATGCGAGGAGGCACGGCGGACGCGCCGCCGTGCTTGCCCTCGTACCGGGTGCGGCGTGGTGAGCACCACCGCCCGGGCAGCGAACAGCCATCGGGAAATGCGCGCCGCCGACCGGCGTGCCCGGCCGCCACCGTGCCCGCGAGACTCCGCGGGCCCGCCCCCTCCCCGCGTCACACCGCCGCCCGAATCCTCAGAACGACGAACCGGGCTCGCGAAGAAACGCCATCTCTTCGTCACTCGATACCCGACCGAGAATCGCGTTCCGGTGCGGAAAGCGGCCGAAGCGCTCGACGACGGCCGCATGCAGCAACGCGAAGCGGTGATAGCTCTCGCACCCTGCTTCGTCGCGAATGCCCGCGCACAGGCGCACGGCTTCGCGCTGGCTCTCGACCGACTCGTCATGCTCGAACGGCAGATACGCAAACGCGCGGTGATGGCCGCTCGGCAACTGCGCGTCCCAGCCGGCCGCGACGACGCGGCGCGCGAGCGCGAGCGCCTTCGGATCGGCGGCAAACGCGCGCGGCGTGCCGCGATGGATGTTGCGCGAGAACTGGTCGAGCACGACGATCAACGCCAGTGCCCCCGACGGCGAGCCCGCCCAGTGATCGCAAGCGCCGTCGCACGCGGCGTCGAGCAACGCGCCGTAGCGCGTGCGCAGCACGTCGTCGAATGCCGCGCCGCCGTTGAACCAGACCTTGCGGTTCTGCCCGAACTCGGCCGAGCCCGGCTCGCCGAACCAGAAATCGAGAATCTCCCGCGCTTGCGGATCGAGCGCCGCCGCGCCCGCGTGGGGGGTGTCAATCGTCATGCAAACTCCAGTACGAGGCGCCGGGTGCGCGCGCTCTTCTTTTCCAGTTTCGCGACCCGCAGCTCGCCGATTTCGGACGTATTGCGCACATGCGTGCCGCCGCACGGCTGCAGGTCGACCTGCTCGATGCGCAGCAGCCGCACACGGCCGAGGCCCATCGGCGGCTTCACGCTCATCGTGCGCACGAGGTCCGGCCGCGCGGCCATCTCGTCGTCGGTAATCCATTCGGTCGTGACCGGATGCGCGCCGCCCACCAGGCCGGCGAGGCGCCGCTCGACGTCGTCGCGGTCGATCGCGTCGGACGTCGCGAAATCCAGCCGCACGTAGTCGGCCGTCACGCTGCAACCGTCGACCGCGTACGGCAGCACCGCGCACATCAGGTGCGCTGCGGTATGCAGCCGCATGTGGCGATAGCGGCGCAGCCAGTCGATCTCCGCGACCACGCGCGTGCCGGGCTCGAGCGCCGCGACGCTCGCCTCCTGCCCCGGTGCGGGCACGTGCACGGCGTCGTCGGGCGTCGCGCCGTCGAACTTGGCCTTGCGCGTATCGGCAATCGCGATCGTGCTGCCGTCGGGCAGCGTCAGCGTGCCGGTGTCGCCGGCCTGGCCGCCGCCGAGCGGATAGAACACGGTGCGGTCGAGCCGGATGCCGTCGTCGCCGACGGCCAGCACGACCGCGTCGCATTGCGTGAGGTACGCGTCTTCGCGAAACAGCGCTTGTGTCGTCATCGGGCGAGCCTCGTATCGATTGGGGGGAAGCGGCCAGTGTCGCGCCGCGCGGTGCGCGCGCCCAGACGCAGATCGTCCCGCGCGCGGGCGGCGGCGTACCGGTCGATCAACCGGGCCGGTTGCGCATCCAGTCGGCCGTGTCGTAGAACGAATGCATGAGCCGCTCGCGCAGCGGCTCGGGCAGCCCGATGTCCTCCATCGCCCACGCCATGCAGCGCAGCCACTGGTCGCGCTCGACCGACGCGATCGGGAACGGCAGGTGCCGCGCGCGCAGCCGCGGATGGCCGAACCGGCTGATGTAGTGGTCGGGGCCGCCGAGCCACCCGCACAGGAACCAGAAAAACTTGTCGCGCGAACCGTCGAGCGAATCCGGGTGCAGCGCGCGAATCTGCGCGAACTCGGGCTCGAGATCCATCAGGTCGTAAAAGCGGTCCACCATTTCGCGCACGCGGGCTTCACCGCCCACGAGCTCGAACGCCGTCGGTTGCGACGGCGCATCGTCATTCACATCGGTCATACGGATAGTCGGAAAACAGGATCTTCGGGGCCGCCGGCGACGCTCATGCGTCGCGCAGCGACTGCAGCGCGGGGCGCCGCAGCACATTATGCAGGCTCAGCCAGCCGGCCGCACCGGCGCACGCGACGCCGGCCGCGATGCCGGCCGGCACGAGCCACGGATCGACGGCGAGCTGGAAATCGAACACCGTCAGCGCGTGGCCGGCCTTCAGCAGGTTGGCGGCCATCGGGCCGCCCATGTTGCCGAGTCCGATGAATGCAATTTCCATGTGCAGGCTCCCGGGTCAGCGCAGCGCGATCGTCGTGTTCACGCCGCCGGCCGTCGCGTCGTCGTCGAACCAGCGCGCGGTGACCGTCTTCGTCTGCGTGTAGAACTGCACGACCTGCTTGCCGTACGGGCCGAGATCGCCGAGCTTCGAGCCGCGCGAGCCGGTGAAGCTGAAGTAGGGCACCGGCACCGGGATCGGGATGTTGATGCCGACCTGGCCGATGTCGATCTCGCTCTGGAACTTGCGCGCGGCCGCGCCGCTCTGCGTGAACAGGCCCACGCCGTTGCCCATCGGGTTGCGGTTGACGAGCGCGATCGCTTCGTCGAGCGTGTCGGCTTCGAGCACGACCACCACCGGCCCGAAGATTTCTTCCGTGTAGATCGACATGTCGGTCGTCACGCCCGAGAAGATCGTCGGGCCGACGAAGTTGCCCTGCTCGTAGCCGGGCACCTTCACGTTGCGGCCGTCGAGTTCGAGTTTCGCGCCGGCCTTCACGCCTTCGTCGATCAGCGACAGGATGCGTTCCTTCGCGGCCTTCGACACGACCGGCCCGACGTCCGTGCCGGCTTCCGCGCCCGCATTGACCTTCAGCGCCTTCGCCTTCTCGACGAGCTCCGGCAGCCAGTCGCGCGCCTTGCCGACCAGCACGACGACCGACGTCGCCATGCAGCGCTGGCCGGCCGCGCCGAAGCCCGCGCCGACGAGCGCGTTGATCGACTGTTCGCGATGCGCATCGGGCAGCACGACCGCGTGGTTCTTCGCGCCCATCATCGACTGCACGCGCTTGCCGTGCTGGCTGCCGAGGTTGTACACGTGCGTGCCGACGCGCGTCGAGCCGACGAACGAGATCGCCTTGATGTCCGGGTGCGTGCAGAGACGGTCGACCACCGTCTTGCCGCCGTGCACGACGTTCAGCACGCCCTGCGGCACGCCGGCCTCGATCGCGAGTTCGACGAGCTGCATCGTCGACAGCGGGTCCTGTTCCGACGGCTTCAGCACGAACGTGTTGCCGCACACGATCGCCATCGGGAACATCCACAGCGGGATCATGCCGGGAAAGTTGAACGGCGTGATGCCCGCGCACACGCCGATCGGCTGGCGCAGCGTGTAGGTATCGACGCCGCCCGCGACGTTCTCCGCGAATTCGCCCTGCTGCAGCGTGCCGATCGAGCACGCGTGCTCGACCACTTCGAGGCCGCGGAAGATGTCGCCCTGGGCGTCGGGCAGCGTCTTGCCTTGCTCGGCCGTCAGCGTGTGCGCGATCCGTTCGAGATTGCGGCGCACGAGATCCTGGAATTTCAGCATGATGCGCAGCCGCGCGCCGATCGGCGTCGTCTTCCAGGTCTGGAACGCGCGTTGCGCGGACGCGATCGCGGCATCGACCTCGTCGAGCGTCGCGAACGGCACGCGACCGATCACTTCCTGCGTCGCCGGGTTGACGATGTCGCCCCATTCGGCGCTTTGCGATTCGACGAACGCGCCGTCGATCAGCAGCTTGGCGGTGGGCAGGGCGAGGGTGGTCTGGGGAACTGCGGCGTTCATGGATGTCTCCGTAAAGCGGTGTGACGATGAAAAGGGGGTCTGCTTGCGCCGCGCGTGGAGGCGCGGCGGGCAGCAGGCTGAACTGAAATCGATCGAATGCCGGCCGGCGCGCTCACGCGCGTGCCGGTCGCATCAACGCGGTACACATGAGCGCGAACACGCCGAAGCCGACGAGGTACGCGATCACGTAATGCGGCTGGCCGCCGCCGGCCTTGAGCAGCGACGTCGCGATCATCGGCGCGAAGCCGCCGCCGATCACGCCGGCGAGCTGCACCGACAGCGAGATGCCGCTGTAGCGGATTTCCGCGGGGAACTGCTGCGCGAACAGCAGCGATTCCGGCGCATAGAGGATCGGGAACACGACGCCGAGGCCGAGCACGATCGCCCACCACGCGTACGACACCTGCTGCGTGCCGAGCATCATGAAGAACGGCGCGGCGAACGCGCACATCAGCACGAGGCCGATCGCGAACATCCGGCGCTGGCCGATGCGGTCGCTCAGGTGGCCGCACAGCGGCATCGTGACGAGCGACAGCGCCGCGCCGGCCGTGATCGCGTGCAGCATCTCGGCCTTCGGCAGGTGCAGCTGCTGCGTTGCGTAGGCGAGCGCGAACGTGACGACCATGTAGAACCAGGTGTTCTCGGCGGCACGCGCGCCGACGATCGTCAGCACCTCGCGTGGATGGCGGCGCAGCGCGGCCGTCACCGGCGACTTCTCGGCCTTGCCCTGGCGCTGCATCTTCTCGAAGTCGGGCGATTCGGGCACCTTCGCGCGGATGAACCAGCCGAGCCCGACGAGCGCGATGCTGGCGAGGAACGGCACGCGCCAGCCCCACGACAGCATGTCGGCTTCCGGCAGCGCGGCCACCGCGGCCATCGCGACCGACGACAGGATCAGGCCGAGCCCGACGCCCGTCTGCGGCAGGCTGCCGAACAGCCCCTTGCGGCCCTTCGGCGCGTGCTCGACGGCCATCAGCACCGCGCCGCCCCATTCGCCGCCGACGGCCATCCCCTGCAGGAAGCGCATCGCGATCAAGAGCGCGGCGGCCCAGTAGCCGATGCGGTCGTACGACGGGATCAGCCCGATGATCATGCTCGGCACGCCCATCAGCAGCAGCGTGATCATCAGCATCGACTTGCGGCCGATGCGGTCGCCGAAGTGGCCGAACACGATGCCGCCCATCGGCCGGCCGATGAAGCCGACCGCGAACGTGCCGAACGCGGCGAGCGTGCCGACGACCGGGTCCAGCGACGGGAAGAAGATGCGGTTGAAGACGAGGGCGGCGGCGGTGCCGTAGAGGAAGAAGTCGTACCACTCGATCGTGGTGCCGGCCATGCTGGCCCAGCCGGCCAGCAGGTAGTGCTTCGCGGTGCGCGCGGGCGCCGGCGCCGCGACTGTCGCATGCTCATCGAGGGTGGATCGGGTCTGCATGGTGTCTCCGTGGTGGTGCCGCGGCTCGTGGTCCGCAGGTCACGGTCGAGTATAGTTATGCGCAGATTCATCATGTACCGATAAAGAAACCGGTTGGATGTGCATTTATGCATATCGACGGCCGGCCCGGAGACATAGGGTCTGTTTGCATATGGAACGCCCATGCGAATGCCCGAAATCGCTCGTAGGGCAAGAAGTGAGGAGCGCCGTTTGGCCGAGCCAAACAAGCGACGAACGACGCCGCCATACGGGCGATTTCGGGCATTCCCGTGACATGTTCTTTTTAGTTTGGGGTTGCCACGAGAACGGCCGCTCGCCGCGTTGCGCTCCTTGCGAATACGTCAGTATTCGCGGCGTCGCGCGCCTCGCGAGCGGCCGTTCTCGTGGCAACGCATGGGCGTTCCATATGCAAACAGACCCTTACCCCTTTTTCCCCCGCTAATGCGACACGCCACCGAGCCGGTTTCCGGCAACCTGAACTGGGACGACCTGCGCTTTTTCCTCGAAGTCGCGCGCACGCAGCGCGCGAGCGGCGCCGCGAAGCGGCTGGGCGTCGACTACACGACCGTCGCGCGGCGCATCCGCGCGCTCGAGGCCGCGATGGGCACGCTGCTGTTCGACAAGTCGCGCTCCGGCGGCTTCACGCTGACGGCCGAAGGGCAGCGGCTCGTCGCATATGCGGACGCGATGGAGACGACCGTGCAGTCCGCGTGCGACCAGGTCGCGAACACGGGCGAGGCGCTGTCGGGCCATGTGCGGATCGGGTCGACGGAAGGGTTCGGCTGCTTTTTCCTCGCGCCGCAGCTCGCGCAGTTTCGCGCGGAGCATCCGCACGTGACGGTCGACCTGCTGCCGGTGCCGCATTTCGTCAACCTGCCCAAGCGCGAGGCGGACCTGGCGATCACGCTCGAGCGGCCCGAGCGCGGGCCTTACGTGGTCACCAAGCTGTGCGACTACCAGCTGCGGCTCTATGCGACGCGCGACTATCTCGCGAACCATGATCCGATCACCTGCACGGACGATCTCGCGCGGCACGCGTTCATCAGCTACGTCGACGATCTCGCGTTCAGCAACGAGCTGCTGTACCTGGACCGCGCGGTGCCGGGCGCGACGGCCGGGTTGCGCACGACGAGCGTGATCGCGCAGTATTTCGCGGCGCTGCAGGGCGGCGGGCTGGCGATCCTGCCGTGTTTCATGGCGGCCACGCAGCCGGCGCTGGTGCCGGTGCTGCCGGACGACGTGGTCGTCACGCGGTGCTTCTGGCTGACCTGCCGCGAGGATCTGCGCAAGCTGCGGCGCGTGACCGCGCTGTGGGATTACCTGCGCGCGGCGGCGGACGCGAATCGCGCGCTGCTGTCGGGGGAGTCGGGGAGGCTGAGGTTCGTCGGCGAGCCGGAATAGTGCGTGACGTGGCCGCGGCGAAGGCGGCTGTGCGGTTCATTGCGTGAACACGACCCGGTGGCGAACTTGCCGGCAAGCGAAGCATTGAAGAATCGGGGAATCGGGGGCAAGACAGATGGCATTGACGCATGCGGGCAAGGTCTTCGTGGTGTGTGTGGCGGTCTTTGCCGTGACCGCTTATTGGCTCGCGTCGCGCATGGTGCGTCGCCAGTCCGGCGCCAGGCACGGTGCGAAGGGGGCACCGAATCGCGGCGCGGTCGCATTCTGGTGGCTCGTGTGCTTTTGCCTGGTGTCGCTGTTCTTCCCGTTCGCGTACTGGATCGGCGACGAACTCTACGTTCTGGCCGTCTCGCCGAAATACGAGGCGACGGTCGTGTCCTACACGTCGGAGTGGGATACCTGCGAGCGCCGCGATAGCGACGGGCGGACCGAACGGTATCAGTGCCTGAAATACACGTCGATACTGGACGCCGCGCTGCCCGACGGCAAGCGCGTGGTGATGCCGGGCAACGTCCGTTCCGGCGGCGCGCCGGAAATCGGCGAGCGGATCGATGTCGTGTTGCCGCCCGGTGCGGATCAATGGCACGAACGCAGCGTGCGCAGTGTCGGCCTGCTGGCCGGCGGCGCGGTAATGGTCGCGATGATCGGGTACTTCCTCTACCTGATCGCGGCGTACGGCGCCGGCCGGAACCTCGACGGCGCGGCTCGCTTCGGCGTGGCGGTGGTGATGAACGGGCTCGTGCCGCTCGGCGCGCTGCTGATGGAAATCGGGTTCCTGAGCGTGCCTTACCGTTACTGGGCGCGCGGGAATCCGGAAGACTGGCCGGTGTGGGTGCTGGCGCTCAGCCTGCTGTTCGCGCTGGCGCTGCTGCCGTTGCTGCTCATCTACGCGCGAACGGCCTGGCGCGCGGTCGTGAAGTAGCGGAGGCGGCGGCGCGGTTGTGCCATCATGGCCGCACCGACAGCCGCCAGGAGACGGTCGTGGAAATTCATTCGCAGTGGACGTTCGATTGCCGGCCCGAGCATGTCTGGCCGCATTTTCTCCATGCCCGGATGGACGACACGCGGCCGTTGCTGTTCCGCCTCGGCGTGCCGAAGCCGGTCAGTTGCCGCGTGCTCGAAGGCGTGCCGGCCGTCGGCAACACGCGGCAGTGCACGACCGATCGCGGCACGATCGACCAGCGGATTCTCGTGCTCGACGAGCCTCGCCGGCTGCGTTACCGGATGGTGGCGTCGACGGTGTGGTGCCGCGACTGGGTCGGGCTGCTCGAGGACGAATTCACGCTGACGCCGATCGAGGGCGGCAGGACCCGCGTCGAACGGCGCACCGTGTTCAGCGCACGCGGCCTCTTCAAGCCGGTTCGGCAGATCGGGTTGTGGCTCGCGTTGCAGCAGGCGCACCGGTATGCGGCCCGCAACTGGCGGCGCCTCGCGATGGCGGCGCAGGGGCGGGCGGCCGAGATGGCGCCGGCGCGCTAGGCCCTGGGAGCCGGCGCTCGACGAGCCGCCAGCCACCCCGCGATCGCGCACCGGAACCCGGTTTTCAACCCGGGCACTCGAGCCGGTCCGCGAGCGCGTTCAGATCCTTGACATCGAAGTCCCACGCATCATCGGCTTTCAGGTCGGTCGTCTGGCCGGGCCCGTGTTCGGTCGGCCGCAGCACGAACGCGGTCGACAGCCCCTGCCGGCGCGCGGCCGCGAGATCGCCGTTGTGCGCGGCGACCAGGCACAGCTCGGCCGGCTCGACGCCGAGAATATCGACGGTGTCGCTATAGACCTGCGGCGACGGCTTGTACGCGCGGACCACCTCCGCACCGAGAATCGCATCCCACGGCAGCCCCGCGCGTTTCGCGACGTCGACCATCAGCCGGATGTTGCCGTTCGACAGCGGCGCGATGATGAAGCGTCGCTTCAGCCGTTGCAGCGCCGCGACGGCGTCGGGCCACGGGTCGAGGCTGTGCCACGCGAGGTTGAGCGCGTCGATGTCGGCGTCGGGCACGTCGTCGATCCCGTAGCGATCGAGCGTGCGGACCAGGTTCTCGCGGTGCAGGACGTCGAGCCGCACGTAGCGGCGGCGCCCGCTGCGGATTTCTTCCATCGACGGCGAATATTCGGCCCGCCACGCATCGGCGAATTCGAGCGGGTCGAGCGCGGGGGCATAGCGGTCGAGGAACGCGGCGGCGCCGCGTGCGACGCCGCTTCTCCAGTCGACGATCGTTCCGAAGACATCGAAAACGAGCGCCTTGATTTCGGTTGTGGGCATCATGCGATCCTTTGCGGCGGCAGGTGATCAGGCATGGGCCGCTGCGTTGTCTACGCGAACAAGGGCGGCCTTCCGCTGACATTAGATCATGTCTGCGAGGGTACGCGTTGCGGCAGCGGCCCGTTTCGAGTCAGCCGGCGTGCCGCTGGCACGGCGCAAACCGATGTTGCGCGGGTTGTAGCAGCACGCAGTTGACCGCTTCGCCGGTTTTCGCGTTTCGGCCTTTTCCCTCGATGCGGAAGTCGTTGCCGGCGATCCAGGTCGCGTCGGTCGTGCTGTCGCTGGAAAACAGATATTCGCCGATGACCGTGTCGCTGTCGGCGAAGTTGGCCGACCACGTTTTCAGATCGAGTGCGGGGCCGTATGTCGCACGCATGGCGCCAAACCGAATGCCGATCGCCTTGGCAGTCGGCGTGCCATGATCGACGCCGAGCCACGACAGCATCCAGTTGCCATCGTTGCTGCGGTTGACATGGGTAACGGCGGGCCAGTCGATTGGGCCGATCGTCCTGGGCGCGGCAAGCTCGCATTGATAGAGCTGCCGCTGCGTGACGTCGGGTTGCCATCGCATCACGACACTGTCGGGTGCGCAGGACCAGCCGTCGATGGTTTGCGGCCGGGTCAACGTGACGCTCCAGACGTCGACGTCGAAATCCTGGCGCAGAAGCCCCTTGATTTCCAGCGCGCCCATTCTCACACCCGTGTCGGACTGTGCGCCGATAGGCTGGCGGTTCCAGAATCCTCCGCCGGTCTGCACGTATTGCACTTCGCTTCCAGCGGGAAATGACACACCGGCCACGACGATGGGGCGATCGGCCGTTCCGTCGACGTGGTTTCCCGGGGTGCCCAGAAACTGATCGAGCGCACCCCAGCCGAACAGGACGAGTACTGGCAAGCTGAAGAACAGCAGCGTCAGCCCGCCGCGTTTGCCGGGCGGTTGCTTGCGCAGGAGCCAGGAAAAGGCACCCGTCAACAGTGCCCAGACCACGAAGAAAATCAGCAGGTAGAAGGCTAGATCTACGACTCCGCCCAGCTCGCCGGCTTCGGCTTTGCAGATTGCCGGTGCGAGCAGCGGTAGCGTGAGCAGGGGGCGGACCGGAGGAGCCTTTACTTGCACGTATTCAATCCCAGTGTGTGGCAGGTATGTTGGTTGAAAAGTCGACCAACTACACCTGCTGCACATACTATCCGACTGCACAAGCGAATTGTGATCGATGGGCAATGTTGTGAGCTGCTTGGCAACGGGCCATTAATATCTCGGACGTTGGCGAGAATAATTACCATTCGTAAGGGGGGATTCGATGGCGCTGTACGAGATGACAGGTGAAAACCTTAAGGAAATCAGACCTCAGACGTTTACCAAGCTCGGGATACTCGAGCGTCAAAACATCCAGAAAGCCATTCGTGCACACATAACTGCAATTACTCCAGGCGTCAGGACAATGGTGCTTGCTGAGGAATTCGGAGACTGGGTCGGGGCGAACAGGCGTATTGACTTGCTTTGCCTTGACGATCAGGCTCGGCTCGTGGTTGTGGAGCTCAAGCGAGACAATGATGGCCATATGGAGCTTCAGGCTCTTCGCTACGCAGCAATGATCTCAACGATGCGATTCGATCAGGCTGTTGAAGCGCACAAAAAATATCTCCGGTCGATCGGGGCAGCAGAGGATGCGGAGCAGGTGATCAGAGCATTTCTCGGTGTGGAAGAGGGCAATGTTGCGTTGTCGGACAAGGTTCGCATCATCTTGGCGTCGGCAGACTTTTCGACCGAGCTGACAACCACTGTCTTGTGGCTCAATAAACAGCGGCTGGACATTCGCTGTGTACAAATGCGTCCTCACGAGATTGCCGATCGCGTGTTGATTGACATACAGCAGGTCATACCTCTTCCGGAAGCTGAACAGTATCAGGTTGCTGTCCGGGAGAAGTCACTGGAACAGGAAGCCGCGAGGGAGTCGGAACGAGATCTGACACGCTACGATTTGATAATCGGCGATGACTTATACCCGAGTCTGCCGAAGCGGCGGCTCATTCACGCGATCGTTACTGAGGCATTTAAGCAGGGCGTCACTTTGAGCGCTATCGAGAGTTCGGTCCCATGGAGAGGCAATCTTTTTCTGTCCGCTGTTGGCGATCTCGACGAAGTCGAATTTGGAAGCGCCGTCGGGGGCGAGCAAACACGATACTTTACGGCTGATGACGAGCTGTTTTATGTAGATGGTAAAACTTGTGCGCTCTCGAATCAGTGGGGGCTGCGTACATTGCAGGCTGTTGACGCCATCATCGGCCATATGCCGAACGCAGACAGGGTCCGTTATGAGGCTGCCTCCGGAAAGGTCGACGAGGTGACTTACGGTGGGCATGTAATTCGTCGCCGTGATACTGGCACGATCGAGGTCGAGTTCGACGGTGTACTTCAATCGCCAGCGATGTCCGCGCTACGAGACCTCGCCGAACGCTTGGGTGTTTCAATGGAGAACGGCAACGGTAACCCTCTCAATACGCGCGCGCTCGGAGCGAGTGTAATGGCTGCAATACGTGCGTTGTAGAGATTTGCTGAACCAGCGGTAGTACAGGAAAAGAGCCAATCAGGACAATCGTCCCGGTTGGCTCCATATATAGATTCGCTGTCGAGTACAGTCATGATGTCGTTGCGACGGAGCGCTCCGGCGCAAAACCGTTTCCCGGTAACGGGTGCTCACGATCTCGAGTCGCCGGCCGCGTTCAATGCCACTTGCGGATCTGTACCTGCACCTTGCCGTCGCGGATCGGCATGACGTCGGGACTGTCGTCGCCCACTTCGCTCGCGATCAGGTCGTTCAGGCGGTCGTTCATCGCGAGCAGCAGCTCGCCGTGCTTTTTCCGGTTCATCGCGAGATTGCGCATCTCGCCCGGATCGCTCGCGATATCGAACAGCTCGACGTCGTTGCGCGCGAACAAGCCCTCCATCGTCGTCGGCCGGTTGAATTCGAGCGGCGAGAAATAGCGCGTGAACCGGTAGCGGCCGTCGAACACGCTGCGGATCGTGCCGCGCAACCGGAAATCGGGCTGCTGCGCGAGCGCGCGGCGCAGCAGCTCGTCCTCGGGCACGCCTTTCTGGCGCATCGTGCCCAGTTCCTTCAGCATCCATTCGCTGTCGTAGTAGAGCAGCATCGCGTAGTTGAACAGCGTGGCATCACGGGCCGCGTGCAGCTTCGCGTCGGCCGGCTTCGCGAGCCAGCGCGTGAGGTCGTGCCCCTTCAGCGCGCTGCCGCGAATCGACGCGAGCCGCGCATCGTCGAGACCGGTGAGCCCGAGCAGCGTCGGCGCGATGTCGATGTGCGACGTCAGCGCATCGCACTGCATGCCGCCCGGATACGCGGGATGGCGGATCACGAGCGGCACGTGGTTCTGCGGCTGGTACGCGGTCGCGCCCTTGCCGACGAGCTGGTGCGCGCCGATGTGATCGCCGTGGTCGGCCGTCATCACGACGATCGTGCGTTCGTCGAGGCCGAGCGACTGCAGCGATTGCAGCAGGCGCACGACATGCGTGTCGCAGTCGCGTACGCAGTTGAAGTAGTTGTCCTGATAGATGCGCAGGCGTTCGTCGGTGAACGGATAGCGTCCGACCAGGTTCGCATGCGCGGCGTTGAACATTCCGTGCGCCGGGGGCCGCCCCGGCTCGTCGTACGGCTGCCGCCGCGAAGCCGCGAGCGGCACGTCGTGCCATGACGTGCGATACAGCGCGTCGTTCGGCGGCGGCGCGTTGCCGAGCATCGGGTGGTTCGCGTCCTGCACCGTCGAGCCGTTCGTGTCGGTGTTCACGAACATCGCGTCGTGCGGGTTCACCAGGTTCACCGCGAGGAACCACGGCTTGCCTTCCTTCGCGAGACGCGGCGCGTGGTTGCGCATCCAGCTCACTGCCGCCTCGGCCGTGATCCCGTCGTACTGGTAGCCGCCGCGCACCATCCCGATCAGGTCGCCCACGCCGAAATAGTCGTCGAAGCCGTACGACCGGATCGTGCGGTTGTAGTCGGCCACGGGTGCCGTGTACGGGCTCGCGGTTTCGTGCATCGACGCGCTCAGGTGCCACTTGCCGAGATACGCGGCGTAGTAGCCGGCATCGCGCAGCATGTGGCCGACGGTGCGCACGTCCGGCGACATGTCCTTCTGCCAGGGCACGCCCGCGTTGTCGAGTACGCCGGTGTGCTGGATGTGCTGCCCGGTGTAGACCGTCGAGCGCGACGGCGAGCACACGCAGGCGGCGATCTGGTGATGCATGAACGTGATGCCGTCGCGGCGCAGCGCTTCGCGGCCCGGCACCGGGAACGGCCAGCGATCGAAGTGGCGCTCCTGGTCGGTCAGGATGAACAGGATGTTGT